>PMJA01000395.1:1990-27033 GCA_003158415.1 Methylobacter sp. | reverse complement strand
TGCCATTCATAAAAACCTTCAGCCACGATCAAACAGCGACGTTTATGAAATGCCGCACGAAATGACGGTTTTTCGCGAAGGGTTTCAGCCCGTGCATTGATCAGATGATGGCTGTTCTTACTATCTTTAGCCCAGGAAGGCACGAGGCCCCAGAATAAATTCACTGCTTTTAGCGATTTATCTTCCAGCTCAACAATGCTGAGAATCTTTTGCGCCGGGGTGATGTTGTAGCTGGGTTGGAAGCGTGGCGGTCGCTGCAATTGAAAATGTTCGGCTATTATTTCCGGTGTTGCTGTGAGATTAAAGCGGCCGCACATAGACTGCCTCCTGGGGTTTTATTGTCACAATTGGTGCTAAAGGGTAGCCTCAGCGACTAAAGAACATCACTCAGCGTCTATCTTAAAAGCATAACACGGTCTCTTTACTGGCGGTACATGTTCAAAGAGTGGCTTTTTGCGGCAACTGAAAACGAGAACAAGTAGAGAACAAAAGCCGTTTTGGGTGTACTATCTTGAACCCACTCAAGACACCCAATAAACGCCATGAAAAGTGCTTCTATTCCGCTAAGACAGCAACAATCGGTTACTCACCATGACCGAGTAGTGCTGACATCTGACCATTTGCAATTGCCGATTCGTAAATTAAACCCGTTACCGACGTTGGTTGACTTGCCGCTGTTTGGATCAAAAATACCCGCAGGTTTTCCATCCCCTGCTGATGATCATCTTGAAGCCACCATCGACCTAAATAGGCAGTTTGTGCGTCATCCGGCCGCCACATTTTTTGTGCGGGTGAAAGGCTTCTCTATGATTAAAGCCGGTATACAGGATGGTGATTTGCTGATAGTAGACCGTTCGTTGGAAGCACAATCCGGATCAATCGTGATTGCGGTCGTTAATGGCGACCTAACACTTAAGCGTTTATTGATAGAGGGCACTGAAGTATGGTTGATGCCGGAAAACTCTGAGTTCCAGCCGTTACAAATGACTGACGGCATGGAGCTGCACGTTTGGGGCGTGGTCGCCCATGTCATTCACTCTTTTTAAGCTATGTTTGCGATTGCCGATTGTAACAATTTTTACGCGTCCTGTGAGCGGGTATTTCAGCCCAAACTAGAGGGAAAACCGATTGTGGTGCTATCCAACAACGACGGCTGCGTAATCGCAAGAAGCGCCGAGGCAAAATTATTGCAGGTGGCTATGGGTGCTCCCTATTTCAAGATTGAGCACTATTGCAAGCAAGAAGGCATCGCCGTTTTCTCCTCTAATTTTGCCTTATACGGTGACCTGTCTCAAAGAGTGATGCAAGTCATCTCCGGTTACGCACAAAGATCTGAAGTTTATTCGATCGATGAAATCTTTTTAGACTTGTCCGGCATGCCAATGGACTTAACCACTTATGGCCAAGGGATATGCAGCACGGTTAAAAAATGGACGGGTATCCCGATTTCCATTGGTATTGCGCCTACAAAAACACTGGCCAAGCTGGCCAATCGTTTAGTCAAAAAAGGCCTTTCAGNNGCAACCATTGCCTTGGATGATATTTGGGGCATTTCCAGACGTTGGTCGGAAAAATTAAAGGCATTAGGTATTCATAACGCCCTGGCACTGAAGCAAACCGAACCCAAGCGCATGCGTCAACACGTTGGTGTGGTCATGGAACGCATTGTGTGTGAGTTACGCGGCCTCTCCTGTATTCCGTTAGAGGCCATGCCAACGGCCAAAAAGCAAATAATGACCTCGCGCAGTTTCGGTGAAAAATTAACCGAGTTTGCCGATCTGCGAGCAGCCGTCACCCATTTTGCCGCGCGTGCCGGGGAAAAGTGTCGTCGTCAGCAACTGGCCGCGCAAGCCTTGACGGTGTTTATTCAAACCAGTCCATTTGATTCCCAGCATCCGCACTACGGCAACAGCGCCACCACAGAATTTGAATTGCCGACCGATGATTCAGCGGCCTTCATTCAAGCGGCACATCAAGGCCTAGAGCGTATTTTTAGACAGGGTTATAGTTATCAACGGGCAGGCATTTTATTGCCTGATTTGTTGCCGGCAGGTGTCGCGCAAATGTCATTATTTGATACCGGTGAACCTTCGGCTCGCTCAGAACAATTAATGGCCACACTGGATAACATCAACCGACTTCAGGGCAAAAAAACGATTCAATATGCCAGTGAAATCCTGAGTACCCGCTGGCACATGCGGCAACAGTTTAAATCACCGTCCTACACGACTAATTGGCGTGAGTTGTTGACCGTTACGATCTAGTTGTTTAATGCCCGGCATGGGATAAGAAGTTGATTTAAGTGTATCGCCCCTTATGAAAAATCTTTTCAACAGCTCTAGTTCAATCTCCATTTAGAGTATTCTGATCGCCTCAGATCGGCCAAAACCGGCCGTTGGCGATGCCGGCGTAATTTTCCATCCCTAAATTCAGCGAATGGCAGCTTTTCGGCAAGCAACTTTGCGTTTTCTTTGGCTCGACCCGGCCATAAGCGGACACCGATAAAGTCGAAATGACAGGTGCTTTTTCGAATTTATTTTGGGCAAATGTCGCTTTAGTTTGTAGTCATGTCTTTTTAGATTACACTCAGCTTAATAAAAACAATTAACTGAATGGCTTTATGAGGAATATACGACAAATCAGGCTTTTTATAAGACTTACATTCGATGTCGTATAAATTACGTTATGCACATTGGAGTAAACAATGGAATTAGTCGGATCTTTTAAGGAAGCTGAAGAAAACTCAGTTCGATTTTTTGATGTAGGAAGTTACACATCGTCCGCTGCATTTTCAAGGCTTGGTCAGTTTTTCAACTGGTACTATTTTCCAGACACCGATGTCTTTGCCCCAAGCAAATTTATTGGTTACAAAAACACCTCTATTCAATCCTATGCTGGCGATGGAACCGGCACAGATACTCAAAAAGTCCTCAGTCGTTGGTTTCATAAGCTCGATAAAAACACTCCTATGCATGCATTACTGGAGTCAAAGCTTTC
This sequence comes from Methylobacter sp., assembly GCA_003158415.1. GTDB lineage: Bacteria > Pseudomonadota > Gammaproteobacteria > Methylococcales > Methylomonadaceae > Methylobacter_C. Next base: position 24,036 of record PMJA01000395.1, on the reverse strand, counting down.
TAATTTCCTTAGTGAACATGACTTTTCATTAAGTAAGAAGGCTATTGACGGAACCGGTGGCATATACGTTCCAATTGGAACGAATGCCACAACGAGATTCCCTGACGAAATCACTGATGAGTCGTATTTTGAAGGCTCAGTGAAATCTGTAGTAGTTAATGCATATGAAAAAAATCCAAAAGCCAGAGTCGCCTGTTTAGCTCATTACGGTAATTCATGTTATGTGTGCAATTTCAACTTTGGTGACGTGTATGGCAACATTGGCAATGGTTTCATTCATGTTCATCACTTGAAGGAGATTTCATCAATTGGTAAAGAATATTCAATTGATCCTGTCAATGACCTGCGCCCACTTTGTCCCAATTGCCACGCTATGGTTCACACTCAAAAACCGGCTATTTCCCCAGAAGAACTTAAGCGTCGTCTGGCATGCGAATAACATTGCGCTCAACCGGAGCGAGGTTATAATCTGGTTTTTTTCAGCCTCCCGTGCCACGCCCTGTTAGTTCTATGTTATGCATCAAGGTAAAAAATGAATTTCCAGTTTGACGCAAAGTCTGTGAGCTATGAAGAGGCACTTGGTGGTGACATAGTTCAAGTTAGTTTTGAAGAAAATCCAGATGATGATCCTCTGAATCCAACGTCATGCTCGCTTTGCCTTACGATAAATTATGAATTTCCACCAAGTCGTATAGATTTTGAATGGTGCGACGGGAATGATTATGACGGAGGGGCTGAGGCGATTAAGTACTCAATCAGCAATAGTGAATTTATCGTTTGGCTAGATACTGATGCCAGTATCAAAGTGAACTTTTCTACCAATACGTCGCGTTACAAGAAAATTGTGAGTTTGTTGCGTAAGGAATTGGGTGAGTCGGTCAATGCATAACCCCTCTTTCAATCCGAGCAATTCCAGACAGTGGCAATGTTTCCATAAAGCAGTCATTCGCGCCTTTTGTTATACTCTGTCGAGATCTAAAGCGATGAGCCGTGCTTGACGGGATCTTGCCGCAGATCGAAATGCCGACGGCATGGCTTGATGTAAAATGTGACTTCCAGCGATACCAAACCCATCCTCCTACATAACCCAGCCAATAGAAAACCTATGAACAAACCAAGACACGCACTTCGCATCGGCTCTCTTTGCGGCATCATCGCCGTAGGTCTACTGGCAGGCTGCGTCAATAAGGCCGACCCTGTTGCCGCCGCCAATGTTGTGGACAGGAAGGCGGGCATTGCCATACCGAGCATTGCCGAAACCAAGGCTATTGCCGAGGAGGCGTTCATCTACGGCCTCCCGATCGTGATGAACTATGCGGTGATGCAAGAGTTCGTCGTGGACAAGAATTCGGGGCAATACAAGGCACCGTTCAACACGATTAAGAATGAAGCTCGGGTCTTCACCTACAAAGATACTGCTGTCGTCACACCTAACAGCGATACGCCATATTCGATGCTCTGGCTTGATCTGCGCATGGAACCGATGGTAATTTCGGTACCGGAGGTGGCAAAAGAGCGCTATTACTCGGTGCAATTGACCGACGGCAATGCCTACAACTATGGCTACATAGGCAGCCGGGCGACAGGCCATGAAGCGGGTGACTATCTCGTAGTTGGCCCCGACTGGAAAGGTGATACACCGGCAAAAATAAAACAGGTTTTCCACTCTACGACACACTTCGCGCTCACCATTTTCCGCACCCAGCTCTTCAACGCCGAGGACATGCCGAACGTGGAGAAAGTGCAGGCAGGATACAAGGCGCAGCCGCTGTCCGCGTTTCTGAACCAAGCCGCGCCGCCCACCGCACCGAAAATCGATTTCCTGCCGGCCACGACGGCAGGGATCAAGGCGAACTTCTACGAGTATCTCGACGCCGCACTCCAGTTCGTGCCGTTGACACCGGAAAACAAGGAGATTCGCGCCAAGTTCGCCAGTATCGGCATCGGGCCGGACAAGACCTTCGAGTTCAAGGATCTTTCGCTGGAACACAAGGCCGCCATCCTACTGGCGATGAAAGAGGGCGACGACAAGGTGGACGCCTATCTGTCCACTGGATCGAAAGACATCAACAGCTGGAAGATCACTTCGCTCTTCGGAGATAGCGCCTTCTATAAGGGCGATTGGCTGAAGCGCGCCGCCGCCGCCAAGGGCGGTATCTATGGCAACAATGGCATTGAGGCCATGTATCCGATGACCCGGGCGGATGGGAAAGGCGAGACGCTCGATGGCAGCAAGCACAGCTACAGGCTCACCTTCCCCGCTGGCCAATTGCCACCAGTAAACGCCTTCTGGTCGGTGACCATGTACGACGGCAAGACGCAGCTCCTAATCGAGAACCCGATCAACCGCTACCTGATCAACTCGCCGATGTTGCCTGCCATGAAAAAGAACGCGGACGGATCACTCACCCTTTACATCCAGAGGGACTCACCGGGCAAGGCGAACGAAGCGAACTGGCTACCGGCACCCAATGACACCATCTACCTCGTCATGCGCCTCTACTGGCCGAAGACAGAAGCGCCTTCTATTCTTCCGGCCGGTGCAGGCACTTGGAGTCCACCGGGTATCGTGGTGACCAAGTAGATGTAGTAATACCGTGACAATTGTGCAGTGCATGGACAGCAATTGACAAGTAAGAGGAGCAGCGCACGCTGCTCCTTTGCAGGGCGTTGAGTGTCTCCTTTCCAAAAGCCTGAGTGACCGCAAGGGGTCGCAACCGGGCGACCAGAAAACAAAAATTTTCTCGTTGCGAGTGGCCTTTTTGGTATTATTTTAACGGGCTTTATGACAGGACATTACTATATTGCGTTTACAGGTGGACTTCGCAGAAGTGGGGGTTATGTTAAATTGTTGGGCATGGACAGGGCTAATGCCACAACCCATTTTTGAAGATGAGACAAAAGGGTACAAAGTGTCTAGTCGCCGAAGAAAAATTAGACGGTGCGCAACCGTTCAACGCTATCATTCAGGCTAATCATTTTTCCCGATCTCCAAAAAAGTATCGTTTTTTAGGTATTCAACCATATCGTACTATGCCAATTTACCCAAGAAGGCTCAAATGAAATCAGCTATCAATATCGCGGCAGTTCTTGTGCTAACAGCCTGCGCCAACTCGTCAGGCGTCGTCAAAATAGGACCTGACACGTTCACGATATCGACATCCGCATCCCCAGGCAAAGGAGGCGTTCCCGCCGCAAAACGAATCGCCTACCAAGAAGCGGGTGAAGAATGTTCACGCCGTGGAGGCCTGGAAGTCTTCACCCTGAGCGAAAAAACGTTGTCCCCGACATGGACAGAAGGTATGGCCAGCATGGAATTGAACTTCCGATGCCTACGGCCCAATGATTCTGAGTTCCAACGGCAGCGACTTCAGAGTTCACCTGATCAAATTATCGAGAATCGTCAACGATGATCGCCGAACTCCTTCAGTGGCAATCAGCGTTCGAACGATTTGGTGCCTGGTATAAGTTGAATTTTTAAGGAGTAATGGAAATAATGACGCTTTCGAAAGAAATGATTGAGCTTTACGCTGAGCGACCTACAAAACTCCTCTACCATTACACCTCTTTAACAGGACTAATGGGGATCGTGGAGAGTAAATCGCTCTATGCTACGGATATTCGGTTCTTTAATGATGCTGCCGAGATACAGCACACGGCAAATTTACTTCGATATGAGATCGCTCGACGATTGGATCAATATGGATCGAACACAAAACTTCTCAATCAGTTGCAACAGTGGGTTTCTGATCGGCTAACAAACGGCCACATGCTTTTTGTCGTGTCCTTCACGGCTAGCGGTAACTTACTCAGTCAATGGCGCGGCTATTGTCAAAAGGGAAAAGGCGTTAGTATTGGCTTCCGTCCTGAGGATGTTAAGGTGCATTCAGAACAACAGTTCTTTCGTATTGGGCGATGTCGCTACGATATTAAAGAACAACATAAATTAGCGACCAATATCGTCAATGCAATTGAGACACTAGCCGAGGAACGCGGCGAAAACTTGAATCCATCGAAAAGGCATCCGTCAAATTCATTTCACGACATATTTGAAGAGGTTGAGGCAGATCTTCTCAGCATTGCTGCTCTACTAAAACATCCAGGATTCAAAGAAGAAAATGAGTGGCGTGCAGTGTCCACAGTTACGACAAACTATATTGAGGCACCTATTTGTTATAGGGAGGGGGCGTCGATGCTGATACCATATGTTCGCTTTTTGCTACCAAAAACTCCAAATGGAGCATTAGCAGTCGAGCAAGTATTTCTTGGTCCAACCCCGAATGTCCACCAATCAGCGACGTCACTTTCACGATTTCTTTCTAAATACAACGCCAATCCTAGAATAGGTTTAACGTACTGTCAGATTCCTTATCGTGAATGGTAACTCAGACGTTTTAGATTCATAACAGTGCCACATTAGATAAAAGAATACGAAGTGTCTAATGTCTAATTTTGGGTTTGGACTTCCCCCTCACCATGTAAGAAATCATTGGTCAAACAGTTCCGCTTTTACCGTGGCAAATTTGTCAGGTAACAGGTTCACTACGTCTCCGACGTTGGCTAGGTTGACTAGAGCTTCTTTCCTAGTTGGATAGTTCTTGAAGATCAAGTATCTGCTGTAGGCGAGAACTTTGTTACTGTAGATGTCGGTGATGCGACGGTAATACCAGGTGGCATTGATCTCCTTATTCAGTGCTCCATCTACAACTTCTGTATACACCAAGCATGTTCTCAAGGTGCTGTTGTAATGAAAATCTGGATTTCCCCACATGGAAATGTCTTCATTGTAATATTCTTTTTTGAATTCAGCCGAAAACTTCTGCCCCAATTCACTGCATTTGATTTTCGAACTCTCTAACTCGTCCGCAACGGCTATCGCCGAAAGGCAATAAAGCCAGGCTATGATAAAACACGCGGACGTTTTCATAGTGCAAATACTTCTTTAGACCCAATAATAATTATTTAGGTTTTCAGGAAGCCGTTACCGTCTATATGCGAGGGGTCTACTTCCTGTACTGTTTCTTCAAGTGCCATACCTTCAGCTGCGGCGATTGCCTCTAGGGTTGCTGGTCGTGGCATACGTTTATTTTCGTTGGTTACTATATTGTATTTAGTGAAGTAGTACACCTTGACTTGATCCATAATCGTTCCGTAGGTTGTGTAAGCTAAGTTATTATGCAGACTTGTATAATACACAATTTTACATATTATCCAGAAACTGGATAGTTTTTATAGTTTGGTGATTGGACAAAATGTGCCATTTTGTCTGATGTTGAAAACAGAAAACCTTGATTTTAGAGGCTTGCAGGGGCTTCAAAACCACCAAACATTAGACATAACGATATAACCGAACCGCCGCGCCGATTTTTTGCCGCCCGTTGCACAAAGGGTAAGATTTGCAACAGGCCGCCGACCCCATAAAATCAAGGACCTGCATGTCGCAAATGTCAGTAGCAAAATGGAGCGCGTTTATTCTTGATAACGTATTTTATCAAGAGTAAACTCAATCTATGACCAGCCCCCCCATCGCCATCCTTCCCAACACCCAAAATCGACTCCTCACCGCCGAGGCCTTCCAACGCCTCGCCGACGTGCCGCCGGAAATCGAATGGTTTGCCAACCTCACCAGCCCCGCGACCCAACGCGCTTACCAAAACGCCATCAAAGATTTTATGGCCTTTGTAGGTATTCGGAATCCGGAAGAATTTAGAACTGTTACCCGCGCTCATGTGATTGCGTGGAGGGACGACCTCAAAAGCCGCAACCGTAACGGCAGCACCATCCGCCACCGTCTGGCCGCGCTCGCTTCCTTGTTCGATTATCTCTGTGAGAAAAACGCGGTTACCCATAATCCGGTTAAAGGCGTCAAACGCCCCAAGGTGGACAGCCAAGAAGGCCGGACACCCGCGCTCGGCGACCATCAAGCCCGAAAGCTATTGGATGCACCCGAAGGCGCAACCTTGAAAACCAAGCGTGACCGCGCAATTTTAGCCACCCTGCTTTATCACGCCCTGCGCCGTGATGAACTGTGCAAGCTGACCGTTAAAGATTTCAAACACGAACGGCGCGGCGTACCGCACCTGAATGTGTCCGGCAAAGGCGGGAAAACCCGCTATGTGCCGCTGCATCCCGCCGCCAGCGGATTGGTTTACGACTATCTGGAAATGGCTGGACATGGGGCTGATGAGAACGGTGCGCTGTTCCGCCCCGTCAAAAACAACACAGGCGGAGGACTCAATAACGCCATCACACCAGACGGCGTTTACCGGCTGGTACGGGCCTACTCAACAGAACTGGGTTTTAAAATTGGGGCGCATTCGCTGAGGGCGACGGCGGCGACCAATGCACTCGATCATCAGGCCGACATTGCCAAGGTGCAAGAATGGCTGGGGCACGCGAACATTTCCACGACGCGAATTTACGATCATCGCAAGACGAGGCCAGAGGATAGCCCGACTTTTAAGGTGAACTATTGATGTGAGGGTATAATTCCAAAATTCGACAATACATTTAATAGGAAGGCTAGGGAGGTCAGCTTATGGATACAAGAACGCTTTTTCAAAAAATAAGTCAGAAGATGCACCTTGATTTTGAGGCATCAGCAGGAATCAAACATTCCGGTTCGAAAGGAACGTTTCGTGAAAACACTCTTCGATCTTTCTTGTCTGAAGGACGTCTACCATCCAAATATGGGATTGGTTCAGGGGAAATTGTTGGCCGCGTCCGTGATACGTCGTCACGGCAATGTGATGTAGTTATTTATGACCATCTCAATGGCGTGAAGCTACTGTACGATGATAGCATCCAAGTTTTTCCGATCGACTGTGTTTACGGAATAATCGAGGTTAAGTCTGGTCTTTCCAAGACTGAATTTATCGATTCTCTTGAGAAAATAAAAGTATTCAAATCAATGGCACCAACTGGATGTGTTTCGCAGTCTATAGGTGGCGGCTTCACAGTGCTCCATTCAAGACCACAGCCATTCGGAATAGTTTTCGCTTACAGCCTAGCGGGTAACTCGCTTAACTCGCTTCTTGATAATCTTAGGGAGTGGGAAGCGAAAATACCAGCAGCCTTGTGGCCAAATTATGTGTGTGTTTTAAACGTAGGGGTAATTTACCATCAAGGAAAGGTATTTGAGACTTGTTTAGACAGTGATCAAATAACCGATAAATCTTGGCCTATTGCTATCAATCATGAAGAAGACAGCCTTTTCAAATTCTACTGTGCGCTCCACGATATGTGCGCACATATGCAATTAGGGCCTGTAGAACTCACACATTATTATGATCCACCCTTGCAAATCGGAACATATGTTGTACATGGCCGTGGAATAGAAGGTACTCGCCCGGATAATGAAGAGTTAATTCGTATTACAGAATCGGCGATATGCAAGATAGTTTCGTGGTGTTCTACCAATGGCACGATGCAATACGGCGATGTACTAAAAAATCGATTTGGTTCATTACCATTAGGTATGGAAAACATGCCACAAATAAACATGGATGTATTTCTTTACAATCCAGATAATCTGCCGGGGATGCACCAAGTAGGTCAGAGCCTATTTACAATTACAGATAATAATCCGACTATGGTGCCATGTCTTGCAAGTGCTTTTGAATGGATTATTGATGGTAAGTTTTATGTAGTTGCTTCGCAGAGTTTAACGGAAAAAGATTATGAAAATGTCGGTGGTTTGTAATCGTACAACGATTGACAAAATTACATGATAGTCAAGTAATTAATTTCATGCGGCTTGTGTGTTTAAAAAACCTTCGGATACTGTTGGCGAATTCAAGTCGGTAGGGAGGATTAACAAAAAACCGACGCGAATTCGGTCAAAATTGGGGGCATGATGCTGTTAAGTCTGTCGAATCGCATGGCTTGTGGGGCGAAAATCGTTAAAAATCGAGTTCGCCAACCAGTATCCCTTCGTTTCTTAGACTCCTTACTGTGTGGGTATAAAGCACTCTTTTAAAAAGCCTTACCGGTATCAAGTGTTTACGGTATGACAAAACCGCCACGCTGGAAGCCTTGTTTTTACTGGATTATAGAGAGGCAAATTCAGAGGGGTTTTCGGTATGGGGTGTTACAGTCAGTCCTGCGAGGTTTGAGATATTGACCGGCAGCTTGCGGCCAAAACTTGATTACCGCGACGGACAGCAGTCGGCCAGGAGGAGTTCAGAGAACATCTAGTGATGGCTATCTATATACCCTTGTCGGATATTCTGTATTACAATCATTCGCCCCAGTCTGAATATTGTTCTGGTGGGTTGCCTTTTTGTTCAATGACTGTTGGCCCTGAACAGTGGGAATCGTTGCTTGCAATGGACTCTACAACCAATTGAAACCGCCAGTCGTCACCAAAATCAAAATGGAAGGTAAGCTCCATACCTTTATGTAAAGGTAATTCACCAACTACGCAATCAGTAGTAAAACGCTCATCATTCTCTACATAAGGATGGACAACGCGTTCTGTTATCCCATAACGGTTTTTATAAACAAATTCATACAAATGATCATTATCGAATTTAAAGGCGCTTAAAATAATACCCGCTAACGCTTCAAGGCTGGTAATTCCTGGGACAGCTATTTTCCGGTAAGCTGAGCCAAGGGAGACTTTAAAAATACAGAGGCTATCTGGGATTTCTTCAGCTTCAGGCTGCTTCAAGTCTTTTTCCAGAGCAGGAATGTAGGTTTTTAACTCAGAACGCCATAACGCAATCATCTCATCATCTGATTTATCTTTAAAATGCTTATAGAATGCAGTGATGTGTTCGGAAAAATGATTTAATAGTGTATGGCCCCATGTGGTTGGGGAAATGTCCACGATGGGCCAGTTGTCTCCACTCAAAGCAGCATCCTGTTCAGTTCGAATAAAGCCGAATAACTCCATCAACGCAATATTATGAAAACCAGGACTGTATCGAAGATAGCCTAAATCATTGGATTTTTTTTCTTTAAGGCTGAGGCCGTCGTTCAGAGCATATTGAAAGAAAGATAGGCCGCCATACAAACCGTTTTCGCACCCCCTATCGCCCTCTCCAATAATGTCGGCTCTGCCTCGAAGCCACCACGCATGCAATAAAGCAAAATAACGTTCCATTGGATTCAATGACGTCCAGTCGGCAAATACTTTAGTATCCAGCATCAATTTCGCTGCCTTTTTTTCAAAAGCGATTTGCGTTAATCCTGATGCTCTCAGCAAAAGATACAAGCCATTGATGTGAGGAAAGGATTTTTGCTGGGGTCGTTTCAACGTCACATCTAAAGGATGTGACATCAGTTGATTAAGTTGTGGAAGCAGCTTGATAGCTATTAGATGATTTTTTCCAGAGACTGGAATGCCACCAGGGCCGATAAAATCGAGCAGGCTAGAAAAATCCTTTAGCAGGGTTCCTGGTTCATTATCGCTGAAGGTCTGATTTTTTAAACACTGGATTTGATCCGGTGTCAGTGTCGCTTTTTTATTTTTCATAAAGTTTATTTATGTACCTAAATCCTGCAACCCCTAAAAACAAGACATCAATTCCTGCTTTTTTAAGCTCAAATTTTATTTTTTAAACCCGTCGATGCGGCTCTACCCATGCATTTAAGCATTTTTCCAGTTGAGACCGTTTAAGGGTGACCGTAAGGATTCGTGCAATTTTGGGCAATAGCGACCATAATCATGCGCGGAAAACCAATTGTCCGTAGTTTCCGTATAACACACCATAGCGACACCGTTTTTCGTACATTATTGAGGCCGATTTTAGCGGCAAAAGTGGTATTTTATTAAACCCATCGGAAAACATCTGTTTTCCGGCAGACTAAACATCAGAAGGTTGCGCCATATGTCACTTTTCAAAGTCGGTGTCAGCAGATTGTCAAAGCCGCTGTCAGCGGAGCATTTGGGGGATGAAGCTGAAACTCAAAAAGTAATGTCGCAAAAGTGTATCGAAAATATGTACTTTAGCACCATATTTTTGCGACATAAAAAACGCTGATTTTACTGGGGTTGCTTGATTGTCGCATAACTTTCAAGTTTCGCGACAACCCATTCATGCAGTTGGTTACAAATTTCTGTTATGCCGAGTGGCCCATCGAGATTCTACGCTGGCTCAGGCTGATTACTGCTGACATCGACTTTAAAAAGTGACAATGGCTGTTATCAAGATAGTTGACTTCGTACGGCATATTGCCGTATAGTTAAAATATGAAAGAAACAAAATCACAAACTGCCCGTCTCGAAGCTCGCTTGCCAGCCCATGTCCATGCGATGTTGAAACGCGCCGCTGAAATACAAGGGCGAACACTGACTGATTTTGTCGTTGCAGCCTCTAGTGAAGCGGCACGGCAGACTATCGAAATGACCGACATCATCCGTCTTTCGATTGACGACCAACGTCTTTTTGCTGAAAGCATCCTTAATCCACCCGAACCGACAGCCGCCCTCTATCGGGCTTTTGAGAAGCATCGTGAATTGTTCGGTGTTAAGTGACCTCTCCTTTCCTTCTCGAAGCCTTGGAAAGCAGCCATGACCGCTTGGCGTTTGCCAGCGGCGAAGCCCAGCTTGACCACTATTTTCAGACGCAAGTCACGCAAGACATCCGCCGCCGTATAGCGAATTGCTTTGTGGCCGTCGAAGTTGTGACCCGTCAAGTGGCAGCCTACTATACGATAGCATCGGCCAGCATATCCACACCTGATTTACCTCCTGATGATGCAAGGCGTCTGCCTCGTTATCCTACAATGCCAGCTGTTCGCATCGGGCGTTTAGCGGTAGATCGGCGGTATCAGGGGCGCGGATTGGGAAAAGCATTGCTGGCGGATGCCGCTATGAAGGCAATGACTGCCGCCCCTGCTTCGTTTGCCTTATTGGTGGACGCCAAGGACGAACAAGCTGTGAACTTTTATAAGCACCATGGCTTCCGCCAGCTTGGCAGTTTGCCAAGAGTTCTATTTTTACCTTTGGCTACGGCTGAAAAAGTATTACTTAGTTGAACTCGCTCCTATCCTTGAGAAATATTGAAAATTCACCGCCAGCATAATTAAGGGATTCCCACTCACTTATTGATCTGTGCATACTCAATTTATAAGCCTCATCAACTGTGGCTAACAATAATGGTTGAATTAAGTTTTGTAATGGTGATGTTAAGTGGTAATCAATCCATTTAGTTAACCCGTATATCCAAAACGTAGTTTTAAGAGCTGCATCCCAACGTTTCCAATTCGATGTGCTTGCAAGTGGCTTTTGAATATCTCGACTCAAATCTTTCAATCTTCTATTTAACAACTCTAAAATATATTTTTGACATTTAAAGCCACTGTGAGCGATTAGATATGCTGCAATATCTGTAGTTCGCCCTTCATTGGAAAAATTAGCAAAGCTAAAACCTCCACTCTGGTCAGATAAATTTCCCTTAAATAACTCCTCCATTTCATCCATCCAAATTGCCGCTAAATCGTCAAAATTAATTCTATCTTTATCAATTAAAGGCATAACAATTTGATTAAACAACCAAGGTTCACACCACCCAAGCTTTCGCATGTGTCCCCGTAGTGAATCAATACAAACAATCACATCATCCTTAGCAAGAACAGATGGAAAAGCCGCAAGATATTCACTTACCAATGTTCCAAATAATGAGTTTTTTTCTGTATCCTTAATTGCCGTGCGATTTATCATCCAACCAAGCAGCATTATTTTTTCTGATTCTTGCATATTGGTAATAATCGGCAATAAGCCATTATTTTTAATGATTGCAGTTTCTAGCGCACAATAGCCAAACCATTTAAGAAAATCATTGTTTCGATTAATTAATAGAGATATTTGCGTCTCAGTAAGACCAAACTCAATGTTTAACGAAATTTCGTCTATTGCTTGCGCCAGAATAGAGTAAATCTTAATTTGTTTCTGTTTGTAGTCGCCATTGCTCGAAATAAGTTTCGTTGCGGCCTCTATAAAATCCAAAAAATGGTTTGGATTGTGATGCCACAGTATTTTTATTGCATAATAGTCAGCCCAAGAGATTGCATTAAATTTCATACCGTGATAAAAATTCGATGTCCGTCCAAAGTGCAATATTTTATCTATTGAATCATTCTTCAAGCTTTGACAATAGCTAAACGCGTCTTGTGCGTCAAAAGCATCTAAAGACTTTTCTGAAACTTTACCCTTTAAGTATATTAACAGCGCGTCACATAAAGCGACCACATCAGAGATTTTGCAAGAATCAAGGAGATCCCCAGATGGGGTATTCGCAAGAATATTTCCAGCCACATCCCAGTATTGATTAAAAGTAATACTGTCGATTTGACCAAGAAAGCTGAAAATATTTGCACAATTAGAAAATTTATCGCCGTTAAGAGATTCGCCTTGCAAGAAACCAAGTTGTTCTAACTTGGCTTTTAAAGGTTGTGACCTTAGGTTCTTTAGGTCTTGTACACCTGTCCATGTTGCCAAGACAGTACCCGCTTCTTTTTCATCCAAAAATAACAACGGCTCATGACGCCTACGAGCTTCATTTTTATCATGTGGAGCTTTTGAGTCAAAAAACGGTGCAACATCAGTTTTTAAATTTTCATTAAGTATCTCTAATGCATAATTGTTCACCTTGATTAGAACATCAGGTGGAATCGGTGTTATTAATAAAGGGAAATTTTCGTTAGCTTTTTGTATTGAGTTTGATAAATGAAAACCTTTTAAGGGCTCACCACTTTTTTCAGAAATCAAAATGTATCGGTCGTGAAAAGAATCCTTAGGCAATGCAAAAATTCTTAAGCGGATACGCTTCACTAATACTGATAATTGCTCACAGCATCTCTCTATGTTGTTAAGTCGCTGTGGGTCGGAGGATTTTGGGGATTCACTCGTAGTAAAAACGATGCAGTCGTTATCAGTACTTGCATTAGGCACAAGCAAAGTGATACCAGCATCTTCAAAGTACGGATCAAATATAATGATTTGATGTTTTTGGTGGGAATTTAAAATATTTTTTATCCAAACCTGAAACTCAAGTCTTCCTGAACCATCACCGTCTTTATAACGCTTAAAAAATCTTCCTTCTGATGGTGTCGGTTGAAATTTTTCTAATTGAGCCTTGGCGTTTCTATTGATTGACACCCAAGGATCGGCTTGTCTTCCACCTACAACAGAATAGGAACTAGCCGTGCCTTGGTTTATTGATTGAGCTGCAATTATTCTGGCAGAATCTTTTGGCATTTTTGTGACTTTCGTCAGCCAGTCTGATTTAACTGTCCCCGTAACAGAAGCTGATACATTGTGGAGTGTAAAACCTATTTCTCGAATAAAACCTACTCCGTACTGACAATATAGAACGGCAGAATTATCATTGGATTTTTGAGCATGAATTTCCACAGATAAGCCATCAATAATCTTATTCAAGTATTCAGGCAACTCAAAGTCAGCAGATACAAGCTCGCCAGATACTTGATGCACCGTCTTCAAGCTGGAATGCACAGTTTGATGATCATTTGTAAAGCTAACTTTTATATGAAAGGTGTCATATAAGCTGCATTTCCCTTGCTCAAACAATACGCTTAGTACACGTATATTGCCGTTTTCTTTCCATTTAGTCTGAAACAAATTGCGTTCGTGATCATCAAGGGTCGGGAATACCAACAACTCCAAATCACCTAATCGCGCTACATCTTCTTTCCCGAAAGACATCCCTGTGTCGGTATTAATTTGGTCTACTGCATAACTTAAAAGTGCGTTGTCTATTTCTCCATTATTGAGGAAAAGCACATTTTTACCAAAGGGTGTCAGTGCTCCACTAAAAGCCCCAGCAGAGCCATGTGGACTTTTTAAGCCCCGACTATCAAAATCTTCTCGCATGGGTAAATATGAAACAGGTCTATAGCAAAATTTATCCACAAGGCAAAATTCGCCAAAACGTTTTTGCAATGCTGGCGACATATCAAGCTGAAGGTCGTGACTAATACATGAAATATTTTTTCCACTAGAAAGACTCGACATTAGCTCAATGAGCTTACTTGCTTCACAGTACAGATTGATACGAATAACTTGTGCTTGATAATCACTGAATGATTTAAAAGAATCTTCATCTGGTGCGCTCCACTTGTTATTATGAAAGCTGTAAGGCAGGATTCGGCCATAAAGAAGGCGTGTTTCTGTTTTTTCTCCCTTCTGGATTTGTAAAAACCACAGTTGCACAGCAGAATGTGCGTTCACACTTTTAAAAAGAACGTGCAATCTTTCATCATAGATGAGCGTTTCAAGTGAAATTGACATTTATTTACTCTGGTGTGAGGCAATGGATTCTAATAATTCTGCAATCTTGCATTAATTAGTGGAAATCTGATTCCATTTCATGCCGTAATGACTTTCGATACTACAGGTAATCAACAGCTTTCCGACCTTTCCCGCAATGCTTCATAAAGCTGTGCTGGGCCGAGCAGAATATCCCGCAAGCCGCTACGCACCTTCTCGGAATCCAAGGCTTGCTTGCTCATGGTACTGTGTGCCGCGAAGGCATCCATGATGGCACTCATTAACTCGCTGGATAAGTCAGGTGAGTTGGCAAACTGTTCTTTGGTGTTGTTGGTGGCCTGCTGAACCAGGGTTTTGGATTCCAGCAATTTGCCTTTGATGACGTTGTTGATATAGACCAATCGGTCATCATCGGTCAGTTCACCCTCAAACAGGTCGTTGACCTTGGCGATGATCTCGTTGAGGAGGGCTTTTTCTTTCTCTTGGACTGATCCGCTTCCGGCTTCACCAAGCGGCGGCAGCTTGGGATTGTCACCTTCGCCTAAAACAATAGTCTGTTTGCCCTGATTTTTCAGATTGTGGTGGGTCAACATGACCTTGGACAGGTCAATCTCTTCTCGTTCGCGTCCGAACTCTAATAATGGCAAGAGCCGTTTGTAAAAGATAAAGCGTTTTTCAATGGCCGTGTTGCCGTAATCGAATATCTGGGAAAGGAAGGCATACATGCGCTGGAATGTGCCCATATCATGCTTAAACAGCAGGAGTGCATCGAGTTCATTTTGTGCGTCTTCGGCAGCTTTAGTATCTTCTTTGGCCTTGGCGAATTTGAGCTTGTCCTGTGCCACCTTGTAACGCTGCAACAGCCGCGAAACGACCGGCTCCAATGCTCCGGCTAAGTCGCTTTGCTTAGCCTTCGGGTTGAACTCAACCTCGACCACGCGATTGACTTCAAATTCATCATAGAAGCCTGCCGAGTCAAGCTTGCTACGCAGGTTGAACACAAGATTAGGGTCAGTGACATTAGCCAGTTCGGCAGTTTCATAATAGGCCTTGAACGCGGCGAGTATGTCTTCGGGATCATTTACGAAGTCCACCACATAAGTCGTGTCTTTGCCTGGATAAGAGCGATTGAGGCGTGAGAGTGTTTGCACCGCCGCAATACCTGCCAGCCGCTTGTCCACATACATCCCACACAGCAAGGGCTGATCGAAGCCAGTTTGGAATTTGTTGGCAACCAGTAGAATTTGATAGTCGTCAGTGTCGAAGGCTTCGCGGATGCCTTGCCCCTTTAGATTGGGGTTCATGGTCTTGCTGGTTTCGCTGAATGGGTCAGCGCCGGACTGGGGATCGTTTATTTCACCTGAAAACGCTACCAGAGTGCCGATTTTGTAGCCTTGATCCTTGATATATTTGTCAATCGCCAAACGCCAGCGTACAGCTTCTAAACGACTACTGACCACTACCATAGCCTTGGCTTGGCCGTTCAACAACGTGGCGACGTTCTCGCGGAAATGCTCGACGACGACTTGTACTTTCTGGCTGATGTTGTAGGGGTGCAGCTTAACCCAGCGCATAATGCCTTTTAGGGCTTCGCTGCGTTCGACTTCCTTGTCATCAAACTCTTTGCCATTATGAGCCAGCTTGAATGCCAGCTTATAAGGGGTGTAGTTCTTCAGCACATCAAGGATGAACCCTTCCTCAATCGCTTGGCGCATCGAATAGACATGAAACGGCGCGGGCAGATTGTCGGCACTGGCGGGCAACTCTGGATTAGGGCGGCGACCGAACAGCTCCAACGTCTTAGCTTTAGGCGTGGCAGTGAACGCCACATAGGTGATCCCGCTTTCTGCCGACCGGTTCGCCATTTGCGCCGCCAGAATGTCTTCGGCGCTGACTTCTCCGCCGTCAGCTAGCTCCTGCAATTCTTCAGCAGAAAGCACTTCTTTCAGTTTGGCTGCCGCCTCGCCAGTTTGCGACGAATGCGCTTCATCGGCAATCACCGCAAAGCGCTTGCCATGCGTAGCGGCTTGCTCCTGAACGGCCTTGAGGGCAAACGGAAAAGTTTGAATGGTGCAGACTACGATTTTTTTGCCGCCGGATAATGCCGTTGCTAATTCGCCGCTTTTGCTTGCGGATTCGCCCTTAATTGTGGCGACTACTCCAGCAGTGCGCTCGAAATCAAAGATTGCTTCCTGAAGCTGGTCGTCTAGCACGGTGCGGTCAGACACCACCAGCACGGTATCGAACATCTTTTCATGGGCGGCATTGTGCAAATCGGCTAGAAAATGCGCCGACCAGGCAATCGAATTGGTTTTGCCGGAACCCGCCGAATGCTGAATCAGGTATTTCCCTCCCTGCCCTTCCTCCAACACCGCAGCCAACAACTTGCGGGTTGCATCGAGTTGATGAAAACGCGGGAAGATGACTTTTTTAACCTGTTTTTTATTGTCTTTCTGCGCCACGATATAGCGCCCCAGAATCTCAAGCCAGCTATCTCGTGCCCAGATGTCTTCCCATAGATAAGAGGTTCGATGCCCCCCTTTTTCATTGGACGGATTGCCAGCAGCCCCGTTATCACCTCTGTTGAATGGAAGAAAGGTCGTTCCAGCCCCTTCCAGCCGAGTGGTCATGCGCACTTCCATATTGCTGACCGCGAAATGCACCAATGCGCCATTGAGAAACGACAGTAGCGGTTCGGCGCTACCTTGCCCTTTCGGGCGTGGATTGCGGTCGAAACGGTATTGGTCAACTGCATCTTCGACTGATTGGGTGAAGTCGGTTTTCAGCTCTGCCGTAGCAACAGGAATGCCGTTGAGAAACAAGCCAAGGTCAATGGAATTTTCATTATGCAGCGAATAGCGCAATTGGCGCACGACGCGCAGCCGGTTGGCGGCATGTTTGGCGAGAATATCTGGGTTTATAGCCAAAGCTGGTTTGAACTGAGCCAGAGCAAGCGGTTGGCGTAGGCCGAGCAGTTCCACACCATGACGCAGCACGTCCAGTGTGCCGCGTTGGTTGATGGAATCCCGCAGCCGCCCCATCAGAACATCCGCCGCTTGTGCGCCGTGGTTCTTTTCCAGTATGTCCCACGCTTTGGGTTGGGTTTCTTGCACCCAAGCCAGCACGTCCGGCGGAAACAGCGCCCGCGTCCGGTCGTAACTTGCCGCGTCACCTTCGGCATAAAGCCAGCCATTGGCGGCGAGGTGTTCACAGATTTCAATCTCGAAATTGATTTCCTTGTGCAGGGTACTCATGCGGTCAATTCTCCTGATAGCTGCGTTCGATTAGCGGGCGGGCTTTCTCAAAGTCAGATTGGGTGCGAACCACTATCTCCAAATCACCTGTTCCCCAATGCCCTATTGAACGCACATCACGAGAGAATCCTTCTTCCAGCGTCAAACTGTCCGGGTCAAGTTTCAACCAAAGACGCATATGAGGGTCTTGCTTTGGTATAACCGTTGCACATACAAAATTGCGAAGTCGCTTAAATGCCGTGTAGAGCTTCAGCGGTTTTTCCTGAACATCATCGCCTTGGGCAAGAATGAAACTCTTAACCTGTTCGAACAAAGCCAGCAAATCTGGAGAAGCAGATGCAATCTGGTCAGCGTGGGTTTTGCCCTCGGTTTTGATATATGAATTACCATCATTTGTGCTAACGGCGGTAATTTCCTCAACGGATACTGCATTTACTAATTCAAGCAAAAGCAGGTCAGAGTCGAATAGTTTGTAACGGATTAACTCAATGCTGCGCTTTATCTGTGCTACAGCGTGTCCGTCATATTTGGTAAAATCCGCCGCAATACAAAGTAGACGCGTGCCGCTCCACTCGATTTTGTCGGCAAACTCCTTGCCCAGTTTTTCCATAACCAACCAGCGAAATTCCGCCTGATGATCTAACAGCCAGTCAAGGTAGTACAGTCCCTGATTGATAACGTTTTCGTTGGTGTGCCGCTTGTATTCGATGATTACGGGGCATCCATTTTCATCTAACCCCAGCGAGTCAATGCGGCCTTTGTGTGTCTTTCCAGTGCTGTATTCAGTTGCCAGAAAACGAACGCCCAGAAAGGTTTCCATCTGTGCTTCAATAAGTGTCTGTAATTGTTTTTCAATAAGTGCGGCTTTGCCAGCCAGCTCCACAGCATCCTTTTGTCCATATCGGAACAACTTAATATCACTCATGCGGCTTGCTCCACTTCAAGGTTTGTCTGATACCAATCCGCGCACGTCAATTTTTCCAGTGACGGCGGCGGAGATTAGCGCGGTGCGGCGTTCCTTTAGTAATTCGATAGCACGTTTGGCTTCAGTGGTGAGTTCGTTGAACTTGGAAAGTTCGGAGTCTAGGAAGGCGACTATAGTTAGTTGTTCGGCGATTGGCGGCAACGGAATAACAGTTTCTGCCAGATATGAATGTTCAATGCTTTCTACCGTTGCGCCTTGCTTTGCCCACACCAGTAGCAACAAATTATTGAGGCCTTGAACCCATCTTAAAAAAAACACGTTCAAACATGAACCATCGACAAAACTGAGCGCCTTCATATCTTGATTCAAAGCCACTGGCACCTCATTTATAGCGACTGGAATAGTGTGTTTTAGGATTCCTGAACGGACAACCACAAGTACGCGGCCAACAGGTCTTAATGAGGAAGAGCTATTCTCTAAGCCAGTTTGTGTAATGTATTCCTCTGCACCGTTAATAGTCTCTGTCTTCATGTCTTTTGGAGATACCCATGGAATGTCGCCGTTCCAGTATTTAGGGTTGTCACGGCTTGGCGTTCCACCACCAGCAAAGCTGGTGAAATGCTTAAGTTTAGGCAAGCTCCAATGTTCCGGCACTTCTCCCAACCATTTTATGCCGGAGTCCTTCATCGGCGCAGTGGGGTTCAGGCCTTTGGTGACGGCGTGGGAAATGATCGCCTGTCTTTTTTCTTTGAGCAGTTCGATCAGGTTTTTCTGTTCGGCAATCAGCTCGTCAATCTTAGCGGTTTCGCGGTTGAGGAACATGGCTATAGTGCGTTGTTCGGGAGCGGGCGGCACTGTCAAAACCATGCCGCTTAGAAAATCCCAGCTAACTCGGGGCATTTTCGCGCCGAAAGTAGAGCCATCAACAATGGCGATGAATGCACGATTTAGTATTTGATACTGGGCAAAATTGCTATCTGTACCTTTTGTCGGGCGCATAACATGGAAATCACCCACAGCCTCCCCGGCAGTTTCAGCTAGTAATACCTTTGCAAGATAAGGGCGTAGTTTTCCAAATAAAATGTCACCACGTTCAAAAGCAATTCCCTCTCCTTCGAATGTGGTTTCAGTTTGGATAAAACGCCCCGACCAACTTTCTATATTTTCCAAAGCAACAGGGTTTTCACGTCGATCTGTTTTTCCAGTCAATAATCGAAGGCTTTGTTTTAGACGCTTCAATTCCCAATGCTCTGGTACTTCGCCAAGCCATTCTATGCCAGTCTCCTTATAGCTTTCATAACGAGGGAAGCTCATGCCGACAGTCCTTCGATCATGGTCAGGATGCGGTCAGTGCTTTTCTTCAAATCCGTGTCAATTGCGGCCAGTTCGCGTGGCGGTTCGAAGACGTAGAAGTGGCGGTTGAAAGGGATTTCATAGCCGACCTTGGTTTTATCGTGGTCGATCCACGCATCCGGCGCATGTGGCAACACTTCGCGTTTGAAGTAGGTTTCTACATCTTCCGAAAGAGGCACGTTTTCAGTATCGCGCAGCTTGCTGTCCGGTTGCGGCTTACCCTTCAGTTTGCCTTTCTCTCCAAGAATGATTTTTCCGTTCTCGTCCCGTAACGGGCGCTCGACTGTAATGGTGCGATAGCCGAAGTCGCTGTTTTTGAATATTTTGGCAATGGGCTTTTTGCCCTCGCTTGCTTCGATGAACTGCCCGAACAGACGGGTAATTTCGGCGATATGCTCGTCCGATAATTCCTTGCGTTTTGAACCAAGGCTCTTGCGCATTTTCTGCCAGAAGCCACTGGCATCAATCAGCTGCACCGTGCCTTTGCGATGCTCTGGCTTACGGTTGGAGAGTATCCAGACATAGGTGGAAATGCCGGTGTTGTAGAACATCTCCGTTGGTAGGCCGATAATGGCTTCCACCAGATCGTTTTCCAGCACATAGCGGCGGATTTCACTCTCGCCCGATCCAGCTCCGCCTGTGAACAGGGGTGAACCATTGAGAACAATGCCAAAGCGGCTTCCGCCGTCATGCGCAGGGCGCATTTTACTGATCAGATGCAGCAGAAACAGCAGCGAACCGTCCGACACACGCGGCAGACCAGCGCCGAAGCGTCCGTTAAAGCCTTGGCTTTCATATTCCTTACGGATTTCTTTTTCGACCTTTTTCCATTCAACGCCAAAGGGCGGATTGGACAGCATGTAGTCAAACTTCTTGTGCGGATGTCCGTCTTCGGAAAAGGTGTTGCCTGCGATGATGTTGCCAACGTCTTGCCCTTTGATGAGCATATCGGCTTTGCAAATGGCATAGGATTCATCGTTGAGTTCTTGTCCGAACATGGTCAGGCGAGCCTCTGGATTGTGTTCTTCCAGATATTCACCAGCAACCGATAACATCCCGCCCGTGCCCGCCGTTGGATCGTAAATGGTACGCACAACACCCGGCTTCGCCAGCACATCGTCATCTTCGATGAACAACAGGTTGACCATCAATTTAATCACTTCGCGTGGGGTAAAATGTTCCCCTGCGGTTTCGTTGGAGATTTCAGCAAACTTGCGGATCAGTTCTTCAAATACCA
This sequence comes from Methylobacter sp., assembly GCA_003158415.1. Lineage (GTDB taxonomy): Bacteria > Pseudomonadota > Gammaproteobacteria > Methylococcales > Methylomonadaceae > Methylobacter_C. The sequence continues at coordinate 3,031 of PMJA01000395.1, read as the reverse complement.
TTCCCATTTGGCTGTTGCTGACCTTATCAGGATGCAAATCCACATTGGCAAAACATTCGGCAACCTTATAGAGAAGTCCGGCTTTAGCGAGGCGGTCAACCTGAGTATAGAAGTCAAAGCGCTCGAATATTTCCCGTACGGGTGCCGAAAATCCTTGGATATAAGCGAACAGGTTTTCCTTGATGTGATCTTGATCCCCCATCAGCTTTTTCATATCGAGGGGCGAGGTGTTGTAGAAGCTTTGCCCGGCTTTGCGCAGCAGAAACGGTTCGGGGTTTATTTCGGCTTTCTGTTTGGCGGCATATTCGGCCAGCACGGCATCCTTAGTGGACTCCAGCACGCAGTCCAGACGGCGCAGAACGGTGAACGGCAGGATGACCTTGCCGTATTCGGATTGTTTGTAATCGCCGCGCAATAAGTCGGCAACCGACCAGATGAAGGCGGAAAGAGATTGATGGTTCATGCGTCCTTGAGTCCTGTTTTTATCCGTTCGCGTTCAGAGAACATATTCATACCATCCGCTGTTTTGATCGATGGTATTCCAGTCTTGGTCTTTAAGTTGTGCGTCGATAATAACGCGAGAAAACGCTTCATTGCTATTCGTCATGTGTTTGCTAAATCCTTTGTGTCCTCGTGGACATCACCCTCTTCTTCAGGAGCGTTCTGGAGATAAAACTCATGAAGTTTTTCCCGTAGAAGCTTTTTATCAGGCAATTGAGTTTGGTATTCAGCGATTAAAGCCGGGGAAAGGGTGCGGCTTAGGGAATATTCAACCACCTCGTCATCTTTGCTGGCACAGAGCAACACACCGATAGCGGGGTGTTCGTGGGGCTTACGGACATCACGATCCAAGGCTTCGAGATAGAACCCCAATTTTCCAAGATATTCAGGTTCAAATCGCCCAACTTTCAACTCAATTGCAACGAGACAATTGAGTCCACGATGAAAAAACAGTAGATCAAGCGCGAAATCCCGTCCCCCCACCTGCAAAGGATATTTAGAACCGACAAAACAAAAGTCGCGGCCTAATTCAATCAAGAA
>PMJA01000395.1:0-1946 GCA_003158415.1 Methylobacter sp. | reverse complement strand
GGTGATGCTTTTATCGGGTTGAGGACGGTACGCTCGAATAAGGCGATTTTTAACTGGCGTTCCAATTCGCGCTTACCCCATTTTTCCCGAATGGCTTGCCGCAGATAAAATTCCCGCTCTTCGGGGCGTTTGCTTTGACTGAGAATGATGATGTTATGAGTCCACGGCAATTGTCTCACCAGTGGTGAGACTTTTTCATCACCCTGATAAGCCTCATAAAATTGCCGCATCCGAAATAAATTTGGGCGGGTAAAGCCCCGAAGCCCTGGTTGAGTCTGGGCGATGTAATCCGCGAGTTGATTGACGATGCCATCACCCCATTCGGCGCTTTTGGTCTTGCGACTGATGGTTTCACCAATTTGCCAATAAAGATCAATCAAGGCGGTATTGACGGCCTGAAATGACTTTTGACGCGCAGCCTCAATGAGTTTTATGACCTCGCTAAAAGAAACGGCGGCTACTTGGTCTGGTGTTGTCTCGCTCATGCGTCCTTGGTTCCTGTTCGTTCGCGCTTTCGCACGCTCTTGCGTGTGAGGATTATGGGCTCTTTCGGTTATGTGAGTTTTTCCCACATTCCATCGGTTCGTATTACTTTATAGCTGATCCCAATGTGTTTGGGCGCATTTTCTCGATTCTTGAAGCATTGTCGCACATAACGGCGCGTTTCTGCTTCGTTGGAGTATCCGGCCTCGTGCGCCGATCCGGGTCACTACAACGAACAACAAAGAATTAACGCAGCCACTTACAGCTCATAGTCATCATAAGTCTTTAACACTTCCTCTTGGGTAATCCCCAAATAACGCAGTGTTGACGTGGTATTCGAGTGATTTAGAACCTTGGCAATTTTTTCAACCGGCACACCATCTTTGTACATGGCCATGCCCCGTGATTTGCGCATGCTGTGGGTGTTGATGGTTAATCCTAATAGTTCCCCTGCATCTTTAAAGACGCGACTGACTGATACCCGGCTCACGGGTTTATCTTTGGCCCGGTTGCTATGGACTTGAAACAACCAGGTATCGACAGGATTTTCCTGTTGCCTTCTGACAATGACCCGGATAGCGGCGGAATTCAAGCGAATGTATTTAAGTTTTCCGGTTTTTGCTTCGGTCAGCTTTAAGGAGCGCTCCTCCAGATTCAAGTCGGCGTACTTTAAAATGAGCAGGTCACTGATGCGCAGCGACAAATTAACCCCTACTTTCCAAATATCCGCATAGAGCGGTCCAAACTTGTTGTTTAGAACGGCGTGCATCATAGCAATTTCGGCTTTGTTGGCGGCGTCGACAGCGTTCATTTTATGTACTGTTTTTTGTTTAGTTTAAACATGTGTTACATAGAGTAACATCGCAACCTAATAAAGTAAATAAAATCAATGATATCCTAAGTAACACAATTACATTGTGTTACTTAGGAGCGAGTATTTTAACTATCCGCGTTACCAGCGAATAACCTACCGACCCAATTATCAGACATCCAAATCCAAACTATTTTTAGCGTCTATTTCTATTATTACGATTTGGATAGATTCTGGTTACGGGCGGTGGCTCAGGTTCATCATCATCGTATTCATCTTCATAAGAATAATCAGATAGAATGGATTGTGATTCTGCCCAGGCATTCCCCACCCAGCTCTTTATCATTCCACCAAAAATAACAATAAGCACGGTTGCCAGGATGGCGGAGGGGACCAGGGCGTCGGCCAACTCGATGGTTGGCATGAAATAAATCATAAGGTGCGCCATACCAATGCACATGCCAACTGCTATCAGGGCAATTATGAATACAACCAGTAAAATAACAGCGATAAAAAAGATTACTTTAAACATGAAGACAGTAGGTAAAATGATGTAAAAAATCGGGTCAGTTTACCATTACTTGGCTTGAATCGATTAACCGTCAATTTTTTTCTGGTCGTCCGGTAACGACCCAAAAGCGACATCCACTCG
>PMJA01000406.1 GCA_003158415.1 Methylobacter sp. | reverse complement strand
ATCGCCAGCACGGAAATCAAGGAAGTTCCCGCCTTCAGTCAACAGTTTCAATCAGAAGAAATTCGCAGCATCTTTGAGCCGCTTTTGGAAATGCGGGCCTTATTACCCGTATGCACTCTCGATGATGAAATTTATTATCTCAACATCATCAATAACGATAAAAAAACCGTACTTCACTTGGTTTTAGAAGAACACGATCGGTTCAATAACCGCGTCACTGTGCAGCCGCTCAAAGATTACGACAAGGCGGCTGAACACATCATCGAACTGCTCACGACAACACTGGGCTTAACGCCCACGCATAAGCCCTTGCTGCTTGCCGCCTTAAAACTGCAGGGCCGCAAACCTAACGATTATTCATCCAAGTTGAATATCAACCTGGATCCTGAGATGCGTGCTGATATTGCTGCCAAGTATATTTACAGTCACCTGTTAAAGACCATTAAGGATAATGCGCAAGGTACCATTGCCGATACCGACAGCGAATTTTTGCATGACTTCAGAGTCGCCGTCCGAAGAACCCGCGCGGGACTGAGTCAACTCAAAGGCGTATTACCCGATAAAATCAGCGCCTACTATGCTGAATTCTTTTCCTGGCTGGGACAAAGCACAGGTCCTACCCGGGATTTGGATGTTTATCTGTTAAATTTTGATCACTACCAAAACAGCCTGCCGGCTGCAATCCGCGATGACCTCAACCCGTTGCACGAGCTACTTATCGCCAAACAGCAAAAAGCGCAAAAGAAACTTGCCAAAAAACTGCGCACCGCCAAATACCTATCCACACTATCCGAATGGGAACAATATCTTAAAGAACAAGCGCCGTTAAAACCGGTAGAACCCAATGCAAAACTGACCATTAAGCAGTTGGCGGATCGACGGCTATGGAAAAATTATAAGCGCGTTTTACAGGAAGGCGACGCCATAGACGAATACTCACCTTCCGAAGCCTTACATGACTTAAGAAAATCCTGTAAAAAACTGCGCTACTTATTGGAATTTTTCCAAAGCCTTTATCAAGAACAGCAAATAAAACACTTCATCAAAAACCTGAAAGGCTTGCAGGAAGTGTTAGGTAATTTTCAGGACTATGCCATTCAGGAACAGAGCTTAAAACAGTTCAGCGAAGAAATGCTCAGCAATCATGTCCATGCCAACACATTACTGGCCATGGGCGTATTGATCCAAAATCTGGATGCCCTCAGAAACCAAGCCCGCCAAAACTTCGCCTCAAAATTTACCACCTTCAAACACGAAGACAATCAATCTGAGTTTAAATCGTTGTTGGCGGGGTAAGGATTGAAACTTAAAGCTGCAACTCTTCCATAAAATGTACCCTGCTTTGTGACGGGGCGAGATCGATTCCTGCGTCAGCCACCAGTCGGTGAAAGTTCTCCGAGCGATCAGACATTGATGAGGCGGCCAGCATCAATTCCAGCTCTACAGGGGGTACCTGGCGCATAAAACGTCGCACCAATTCCGCATCGACGCCGTCGCCGCCAAATTCCCCTAGCGCCAGTGAACGGGAAAATCCGTAAAACTGTCTGATGCGATTCTCGCAAAGCTGAGCATGACGTACACGCCGTGCCGGATCCTTCAGGGATTCACACACCGCCAGCGCCGTCATATTGGCATTATAAAAGGCGTTCAGCACCCCGTGGGAATAAATAGGATCGACGAAAGAAGCCGAATCGCCTATACAATAAAAATTCTCCCCGCAAAGCTTTGTAGAGTAATAGGAATAATCCGGCCTTTCGCAAAAAGAATCCTCCTGATACTCGGCACTCTCCAGCAGGCGATCCAGATAAGGGGCCCGCCTTAAGGTTTCCAGGAAAAACTGCTCACGTCCGGCCTTATCCATGGCGCGAGCGCGGTTGGTATTGATGACCAGACCTACGCTGGTAATTTTCCGCATCGCAATATGCCAGATCCATCCGTCCTTGAAGGAAGTGACAAAGGTCACGGGGCGGGTCTTGCCGATGTCCGTCGCAGGATAGCTACGCCCGTCAGCCGCGACAAAGCGTGAGTGCTTGAAATAGCCCCACAAGGATAGAAACCTCATACGTGTATCCACCAGCCGTTTGGACTTAAATTGTCCGGCCAGGAGGGCGGATGGCCCGCTGGCGTCGATAACGAAGCGGCAATCTATACGTCCATTGCAGACATCATTTCCGCGCCGATCCACATAACACACTTTGGGGGACTCTAAGCTTAGATCGACCGTGTTAGCGGCAACCTGTTGAAAAACCTGCACACCCAAACTTTCGGCGTGCTTCAGCAGTAGTTCGTCGAAAACATCTCTTTCGACATGCAGGGCAGGGCGGGTAAAACCGAATTCGGCAAAGGCAATACGGTGTATTTTTCCGTTCCAAACTGTGATGCCGCCCGCCTTAGCGACAAAGCCTTCTTTTTCGATCAGCGGTGTTGCGCCGGTATGATCGGCATACTTCCAAAAATGCGGGATCAAACTCTCACCGACCTGCGGACGAGGATGAGCAACTTTATCCAGCAACACCACTTCCACGCCTTGCTTTGCCAACAATGCGGCGACACTGGAACCTGCGGGACCTCCGCCGATCACCAGGACATCGCAGCGTTTCGGAATCTCGGCGTTAATTAACACTGTCTTCGACCTTAGAGGCATCAACTTTACTCATCAGTCGTTGCAGGAAAACATCGGGGGAAGCGTAGCTCATTTCCCCGGTAGCTGCATCCACTGCCGCCTGGATGGTGTGCCCCTTAGCCAGCACTTTACTGGTCTCAGCATCGACGATGAGATATTTTATTTTCATGCGGTATTCCCACTCCACTAATTCGGCCGCTACCCGTAGGCGTTGGCCGAAGCGGGCAGGGTGGACAAAGCGCAATTGCAAATCGACTATGGGCCAAACGTAGCCGGTAGCCTTCATCACCTTATAGCCATAATCAATCTTGTCCAGCATCTCGCAACGGACGATTTCCAGGTATTTGCAAAAATGCCCATGCCAGGCGATGCCCAGCATGTCAACATCATGGAATGGCACCGTTAACTCCACTTCGGCGCGAATCATGGGCGATCCGCCTCTGGGTCGGCCTTGCTTACCGCTGTTTCGGATTGTGTGTTCCAAAAGGGAAAAAAATTGAACCACTGCAACGGCTGTGCGCGGCAAAGAATTTCGAGCCGTTCGGCATAGCGTCGCACCAACGTGTCTAACAGCTGCATACGTTGCGGCTCGGTTCTTGGGATGCGGATGGATTCGGCGAAAAGATCCAGATCTATATGAAAGCGCCCGTCCACGCTAAAGCAAAACAACGTATACACCGGACAACGCAGAAGCGAGGCAAGTAGATAGGGGCCTTGAGGAAATTCGGCATCCTTACCGAGAAAGCTGGTTCGCACCATACGGCTACCATTGACCGGTATCCTGTCGCCCACCAGCACCAGGAACTCCCCGCGTTCGATTTTGTTTTGCAATTCTATTGCAATGGCGGGATTCAACTCGGTGACTTCAATAAGTTGGATAGTGGCGCTTCCCCCGCTGCCGCCAAGCAGGCGGTTAAAATTTTCGGCATGTTTAGTATGGATCAGAATGTTGAGATGAATTTGACCCCGCAGATTGGCGATTGCCTGACAAATTTCCAGGTTACCGACATGGCCGCTGAGCAGGATGGCCCCGCGTTTTTGCTCTAGTAAGTCCAGCAGAATCTTACGGTTGGGGAAATCGACTTGATCCGGCGCTATGCTTCCCGTCCAGACAATAATCTTATCTAATAGTGTTTCGCCGAAGCTAAGAAAATGACAATAACTTTCCCACCAGCCGCCTGATAAGTTCAATTCAGGGAAACACCGGCCCAGGCGGCGCAAATACTCCCGTGAGGCGTCGCGGGGAATTTGACCGGTAATGAAATAATAACTCACCACCGGGCGCAAGAACAACCGGAACACCCAGCGACCAAAAGTCCGATAAACCCACACCAAGATTCGGATACCCCATAAGAGGCTGGTTTCCTGCAAAGAAGCCCAATGGCTTTCTGTGTTCACTGGCTTCATTGAAAATGCCTGGTCAGCAGTTTGTGCATACGCTGCAACATACCAAAAAACAAGCGGGCATGAGTCAGGCTGATCCTTAGATTGTCCTCAATCCCCCTGAAATGGGACACGCCGTCTTGCGGATAACCAACGCGGGTGGGTATCGACACGACAGGAACACCCTGCCAGTCAAGACGAACCAGGATTTCCACATCGAACGCCATGCGGTCTTCTAATGCGGTGGTTTGAATCAGTTTCGCGCAGGTATCGACAGGATAGACCCGATAGCCGCACATGGAATCGCGGATGCGGAAGGACAGGGTATTAATATGAACCCAGATGTGGGTCAGATAGCGGGCATAGTAGCGGAGCTTTGGTATGGAGTCGTCGAAAATCGGTTGTCCAATGACAACCGCCTCTGGGGTTAGACGGGAAGTGACAAGGAACTTTTCCAGATCAAGCAGATTATGTTGGCCGTCGGCGTCGATTTGCACGGCATGGGAAAATCCTTGGTCATGGGCTAGCAGCAGGCCCACCTTCACAGCCCCGCCTTTGCCCTGATTGCTGCCCAGCCGGATAGCCTGCACCCATGAATATAGGCTGGATAAACTGCGGATAATCTCGGCACAAGATTCCCGACTGCCATCGTCCACCAAGATGCAAGGCAACTGGTAAAAAGCCAATTGTTCCACAATTTTCGGCAATGGCCCTTCGTGATTGTAGACGGGGATGAGAATACAAGGATTAAATAGGGGGGTCATAAAAATAGATTCTTCCCGAACTATATTCGATGGTTTCTGATCGGTAACTAAATTGCAATTTACAATGGGCCTCGTGGTAACACAAGCTTAGATCCAGACACTGTCCCGGCAATAACAATTCTTTGAATTTGATGACTTCCATTTGGCTAAAGGTACGGGCAACGCCAAAATATTGCCGTGCATAATGCACAGCCCATTGGATTTGCACAACACCGGGCACAACTGCGATTTTATCAAAATGTCCGGTAAAATAAGCGAGCCCTTCGGGGATACGCAATGCCAATACAATACCCTCAGTCGTCCGCTTTTCCCCAAGTAGTTCTGGAAATAAAACCGGTTGGCTATCCGCCTGTTTTGATAATGTCAATAGCTTGCCTTGACTTTACGACGGACGACCCGCTCCGCCGCCATCAAAAGGCCCATCAATATGTAGAATACGACGCCATTGTACATACTCCACAGCCATGGGTCTCCATACCAGATCGTGGTCAAAGAAATTGCGGCATTGATCAAGAAAAAACAGCTCCACACCTGGGTGACCTTGCGCGTATAGGATACCCCGTTGGGCGGAAGTTCGGGGTCTTCCAGTCGGGCTAAACGTTCCACAACTGTCGGCGGACAGACAAGGCTGTAGGCAAAAACGGCGAAAAACGCCAGACTAACAAATACTGGATAAGCCAGTAGCCAGCGAGTCTCGTTGATCAGCGCAATGAGCAGCAAGAGCAAGGCGCAGGCAGGGAAAGCCAGCGCCAATATCCCGTTCATTGGCTTGCTTCGCTTACGATACAGAAAGCGCAACAGGAAAAAACCTGCCAGAATCAAGGCCAAATACCGTGGTTGAAGATAATCCAGAGAAGACCAAACCAAAAAAGGATAAAGAACAGTCACTGTCCAGATAATACCATTAAACACAGCGCGGGTCAGGCAAGATTAATTCGATAAACCGTGTCCACCACATCCTGTATGGTGTGTGCGTTTTTGAAATCCTCCGGGTTGATCCGTTTACCGGTAATCTCCCGCAATCTGACCATCAAATCCACCGCATCTATGCTGTCTATATCCAAATCCTGGCTCAAGTTCGCATCCAAAACGATGTCATCAGGCGCTAGTTCAAACATTTCCGTCATTAATTGTCTGATGGTGAGGAATATTTCTTCTTGTGTTTTCATAAGGTGCTTTTATTCTGTTGTGATACAACAAAACCCGCTAAGGTTTTAATCGAGGCGAAATAGTTCGCGAGTTCAGCTGAGTTGGTATCGATATGGATGTGATATTTTTTCTTTAAGGCCACTCCGAGCTCCAGCGCATCAATGGAATCAAGGCCTAAGCCCCCGCTAAACAACGGAGCGTCTGACGCAATGTCTTTCGGGTTTACACCTTCCAACTCTAAGGTATCAATAATCAACTGCTTTAATTCGGCTTCAAGATTTTTCATGGTGCGCCAGCTGCTCAATGAAATACTGTTCCAATTGCCGGGTTAAACTCCGCGTAGCTAATGAGCGGCCAGCGTTTTCATCAATCGGGCCTACGTCAATATCATGCCCCACATGCAGGCTTAAAATAAACTTTCTTGGCGGTATTTCATACCATTTTTCACGCTTGGTCAATGTCGTCGGGGAACAACCAAGGGTAACCGGAAGAATACTGGCGCCAGATTGCAGAGCAATAGCAGCGACGCCACGTTGGAACTTGACCGGTTTGCCCGGAATTGTCCGCGTTCCTTCGGGAAAGACGACGAGCGAGCAGCCCTCATTCAACTCATCTACACAATGTGCTATCAAGGCTTCAGGATCGACTGCATAAATATACCCCATGGCGCGAATAGGGATACGCATGAATGGGTTGGCCGCCAAGGCGGGCTTGACAATACAGGTGGCGTTGCGGATTTGCGAGATGAGAAACACCACATCCAGCAAGGAGGGGTGGTTGGCGATGATCAGTTTGCCGGGGGCATTGAGCCGCTCGCCGCCATGAACTTCATAGGACAATATGCCGATGGTACGCATGAACGCCATGTAAATCTGAAAAATACGCTGCATCAAGGCCCTGGATTTACGCTTTTTTTGGGGGCCTTCCCCGATGAATATCTCGATCAGGGGAAATAGTATCCCCCAAAACAACACGGCCACAGCGCCAAACAGGAAGAAGCTGAGGCCAGTCCCTAGCAGTCTCCAGAGATAATTAATTCGTTCAAGCATCGTCCAGGCTCCACTGCCAAATCGACTGCTCTAAGTGGCAAACTGCACTACGTCGGCCCTCAAGGATGGTCTGGACTAGGCTTGTTGTGCAATCTTCCGCATTTGATCCGCCCTTGCCGGGCCTGCGGGCAAGCCGCAACTGGTGTCCGGGCCCACCGCCCCTGGTCAGGATCATGGAAAGGGCAAAGGTCGTTTCTGACGTAGCAAGGTAAGCTTGATAAGCATCGGGTAAGGCTTGCTCATACCAAACCACCAAGACCTTGGATGTTTCCAATAGAATGCCGCCAGCTTCCAGAAAAGCGGCAAACATCCCCTCCGTTCCTCCGGCCAGGGACAAATACGGCTGGTAACTTGCGTTGTGGATGCTGGAGAGGCCGGCAATGGCGTTATGCACACATAGGCTGAAGCGACTGGGTGAAACACCCTCTCCCCCGGCCATTCCCTGCAATATCTCGAAATAATATTGGCTTTCGCCATGACTTGATAAAAACACCGAAGGTATGTCCCCGCACTGTTGCCGACTATGCCAAGCCACCGCGCTGACTGCCCTGGCCAAGGGTGATAGCCTGCGGCTTTGCATCATCGGGAAGAAGCTTACATCGGCACGCCCGCCGTTATAGGGTAAAACCTCTCCGCCAGGCCAAAATTCCCCAAAGGGAGTCTCCTTGGACTGCCACAGACACCAGTGCTGAAGTGTGAAACCCAAGCGGATTTCCTGGATGCCGGAATTTTTGGGTAGCGTGCGGGACGATTCCGGGACATCCGTCATTTCAGTTTCCATAGCGGCTGAAAATCAGTGAGGTGTTGATGCCGCCGAAAGCAAAGTTATTACTCATCACATGTTCGGCAGCAATATTGCGCCCGTCGGCCATAATGTAATCAAGATCAGCGCACCGGGGATCAGGATGGTCAAGATTAAGCGTCGGGTGGAACCAGTCCTCCTGCATCATGCGGATGGCGACCATTGCTTCTAAAGCCCCGCAAGCCCCCAAAGTATGTCCAGTGTAACTTTTTAGGCTGCTGATGGGTGTGTTTGCACCGAATATCGCCTGTGTGGCATGGCTTTCGGTGATATCGCCCTGTTCGGTGGCGGTGCCGTGGGCGCTGATGTAAGCGATTTGACTGGATTCGAGCGCCGCATCCAATAACGCTTGACGCATGACTTCCTGCATGGTTTCCGCATTAGGCTGCGTAACATGCAAACCGTCGGCATTGGTGGAGAAACCTGTCACCTCGGCATAGATACGCGCACCTCTATCCAAGGCGCGTCCCAACTCCTCCAACACTAAGGTGCAGCCGCCTTCCCCAATAACCAGCCCATCGCGGGCGCAGTCGAAGGGCCTGGGGGTGAGGTGAGGCTCGTCATTGCGGGTGCTGGTGGCATACAAGGCATCGAAGAGTGCCGCCATGGTGGGGCAAATCTCTTCTGCCCCGCCAGCTAACATCACGTCCTGTAGGCCAAATTTGATGGCTTCGTAGGCGAAGCCTATGGCCTGACTGCCGGAGGTGCAGGCGCTGACGGCGGGAATGACCCGCCCGCGCACCTGAAAGAACACGGCCACGTTGGCCGTGGTGGTGTGTCCCATCATCTTGAGATAGGTTGTCGCGTTGAGGTTGCCGATATCGCGGTTGATCAGCATTCTGCCAAAATCGGCGATGGCCGAGGTTGATCCCACCGAAGACCCGTAGGCCACACCGGTACGTCCTCCGCAAACCACGGGGTCACCGAGTAAACCGGCATCGGTGAGAGCCAGTTCCGTAGCACGGGTAGCCAACAAGGACACCCGCCCCATGCTGCGGGTGTTTTTACGGGTGTAAAGGGTCGACAGGCTGAAATTCTCCACCGGAGCGCCCAACTTGGTCAATAGACCGTTATACGGCTCCCACTCAGGCAAATAACGTATACCAGAACGATGACTACGTAGACTAATACTGATCTCGTCCCAATCGTTGCCGATGGGTGAAAAGCCGGCCATGCCTGTAACCACCACACGCCTGTTCAACACAAGCCCCCATTCACCGAAATGACTTGGCGGGTAATATAGGCGGCATCTTCTGACATCAGGAAAGCGACCAACGCGGCAACCTCTTCTGGGGTTCCCAATCGTTTTGCCGGAATGGTTGATACTATCTGATCCAAGGGCAGGCCTTCCAACATTTCTGTCTCTATGAGGCCTGGAGCCACACAATTCACAGTAATATTGCGTTTCGCCAATTCCACTGCCAACGCCTTGCTGGCGCCGATGATGCCTGCCTTGGCCGCACTGTAGTTAACTTGGCCCCGGTTACCGATTAGCCCCGAGACCGACGATAGCGTAACGATGCGCCCCGGCTTACGCCGCTGAATCATGGGCATGACGAGGGGGCTGAGCACGTTGTAAAAGCCATCCAGATTGCTGCGCAAAACCTGATCCCAATCTTCACCGCTCAGCGCAGGAAAAGCGTTGTCTCGTGCAATACCGGCATTGCATACTACGCCGTAATAGGCGCCATGAACTTGAATATCCATCTCCAGGATATTCTTGGCGCCTGACCGGTCGGCCAGATCAAAGCTGAGAACACGGGACTCTCCTCCAATTTGCACGATACTATCCCGTACTTGGGACGCTTCGGCTAGGCGGTTTCGGCAATGCACCACGATATCGTATCCTTCACGAGCTAGGCGCAAGGCAATGGCTTTGCCGATGCCACGACTGGATCCCGTAACAAGAATGGTTTTTTGAGTCATAAGCCTTTTCCGGTAAGAAATTTTTTTGAATCCTGCGGCAACAGAACATTAATCTGCGAGGTCGCATTGATGCCGTCGCCTTCCAGGGTGCAACTGAAAACAGACAGATCATTGGCAGCCTCAATGATTTTTTCCGCCCGCACCCGCAAGCTTGTGCCGCAGGGGAAGCATCCGACCGAGCATTGGTAGTGGCGGGTGCCCACTAAAAAACCCACGTCAATCGCCTCGCCCCTGCATTTTCGGTGGTAACCGGAAAATGCAGCAATGGTTTGCGCCATATATTCCAGTCCCACCCAGGCAGGTACGGTATAGTCAGGACTTGAAAACAATCCATCGTCACGCACTTTAAGCTCAACAACGATATGGTCTTCCCCTGCTTCTACCACCCGATCCAGCAGCACCATGCCTTTGGAGTGGGGAAGCAACGCTTCGACTGGGTAAGGGAAATCCGCTGATTTTTCACGGATGACCAAGGAGCAAGGACACATTGTTGCCACCGAAAGCAAAAGAATTACTAAGACAGTATTGTAGTGGCTTAAGCACAGGGTGTTCAAGCGTGACAAAACCAAGACGCATCATTTCGGAATCCGCTACACCATCCCAGCAATGCGGTGGCAAACGTTTTTCCCTATTCAAGTCGGACAAAATAAGCCAGCACAAACCGGCTTCAATAGCTCCCGACGCACCCAGGCAATGGCCGGTAGCCGGCTTGCTTGAGCCGCAAGACGTCCGTTTTCCGAACAACTGTCCGACTGCCAGGCTTTCCATAGCGTCGTTTTGCCAAGTAGCCGTGCCGTGAAGGTTAATGTAATCCACTTGTTCGGGAGCCAGACCGACATCCTGTAAAGCGAACTGCATCGCCGCATAGGCGCAAGCGCCATCGGGTCGTGGCGCGGAAATATGATAGGCATCGGAGCTGGCCCCAACCCCCAGCAGGGCAATGGCTGCAGGCTCCCGACTCATCAAGAACAAGGCTGCCCCCTCTCCTATAACGGTTCCGTCGCGATTTTTGCTAAAAGGATTACAGCGGGTTTTGCTGAGGGCACCTAATGCGGCGAAACCCTCCAGGGTAGTGTCGCACAAGGCGTCCCCGCCGCCCACCAGCACCGCATCGCAGACACCTAAGCGTATCAGGCGACGGGCCGACGTCAAGGCGTTTGCGCTGGAAGAGCAGGTCGTCGAAACCGTGTAGGCAGGGCCCCGGATATCCAGATAGCGGGTTAGAAACTCCGCCGCCCCGCCCAACTCCTGCTGCTTATAATGGTAGCCAGTCGGCATTTGACCCGTTGCCTGCAAGACACCCACCGCCCGCTCACCTTCAGCGATACCGGAGGTACTGGTGCCGACAACCAAACCGATGCGATCCCGACCATAACGTCCGATCATACGCCTGACAGTCTGCTCGATTTGGCCTAATGCCGACAACAGGATGCGGTTGTTGCGGCAATCGTAGCGATTGAGGCTTTTCGGGAGCGGGAGCAGCTCTGCTTGCACGCTGAGCGCAGGAATATTCGAACCCAGCCATGGGATAGGTTGCGCCTGTGGGTGCTGGCCCGAAAGCCATGCCGACAAAACTTCTGCCTTGCCGTAACCCAGGGCGCAGACTATCCCCAAGTCATTTAAATACAAGCGGTTTCTTCCATGACGGGACTGGCGATCACAAAGGAGGGCATATTTCGGCGATAGCCTCGATCTTCTTGCTGCAACGTTGGGTCATGGGGTTGGCCTCATCCCAAGCAAATCCGGCAAGAATGGAACAGATCATCGCTTTGATGCTAGCCAACTGATGTTCTTCAAAAATAATCCGCTGTAAGCGTCCGTCGTACCAGGCATTGACATAAGCGCGAAACACCTCAATCCCCCGACGTAAGACTTGTTCATAATCGACTTGCCAATCCACCGGAAAACCGCTCAGCTGCCTGTTCACGAGGGGAACTGCCAGAGCAGCCGACTTCAGGGCAATAGTGATGCCGGAAGAGAACACCGGATCGAGAAATTCCCCGGCATTGCCAAGCAAGACAAAACCAGAGCCATACAAGCACTTGACATTGGCCGAATAGCCGTCAATTCGGTTGGCTGGCGTGTCGAAACGGCTTTCCTTCAGCAAATCAGCCAGTCTAGGTTCTTCCATTGCCAATTCCCGCAGGTTTTCAAGTGGACTACCAGCCCTCATGTCGAGAAAACCCTCAGGCATCACCACGCCTAAAGAGCTTCTGCCGTTGCTGAAAGGAATCAACCAGTACCACACCTCATGAAACACAGGATGAATGGCAATTAGGATCTTGTTGCGGTCATAATCTCCAACGGTAATTCGATCTTCAATGTGGGTAAATAGCGCCTGACGCGGCGGCAGGGACGAAGGTGTCTCAAGATTGAGCAGACGCGGCAACACTCGCCCAAAACCACTGGCATCCATTACCATGGAGGCCGTCCAGTCTCGCCGCAAGCCGTTGGCGTCAAGACTGGTCAGGCGCGCCTGTCCCGGCGTGCCAAAGTCCGCTGCCACAATACTGTGCCGGTAATGGATGGGCACACCGCAATCAACGGCGGCCTCGGCCAATACCTGATCGAACCGGGCGCGAGGCACCTGATAGGTGGTGGCCCAACCAGGACTGAACTTTTGCGAAAAATTAAATTCCGTCAGTTTGCCCGCATGGGAAAAAGCAGCGCCATTTTTCAACTGAAATCTTTCCGCAGCCACCACCTCCAACAGGTCGGCCGCTTCCAGAAGTTCCATGCAATAGGGAAGCAGGCTTTCGCCAATGGAAAATCGTGGGAACTGTTCCTTCTCAAGAATGACCACATTGCGGCCCAGCTTCTTCAGCATTCGAGCCGCCACACTCCCGGCAGGGCCTGCGCCAATGATCAACACATCCGCATCCATTTATTCTATACTCCACTTATTCGATTAAAATGACGGCAACTATCAATAACGAGGGCCCAAGGCCCATTCCATAGAGTCCGACCCATGCAGGAAACCAATACACCCTCCAAATCTTTCCACCCAACGCCCCTAGCCAGCGAAGAGCCTTTCGCTCTCCATCAAGGCAAACTAATAAGGCGTGGAAACTTGTGGTCTGACGTGAGGAAAATAGCCGGGTGCTTGCCGGATCGTCCTTATGTATTCAATTTATGCGAAAACCGCTACCTATTTTGCTTATTATTGTTGGCAGCGGCAAGTCGCGGGCAAATTTGCCTGCTGCCGCCCTCCGGCCTGATGACTGTGGTCAAGGAAATCTCCCGTGAATACCCCGGAGCTTATCTGGCCTGCGAACGCGCCCCAGACTTACCCGGCCTGGAGTGGTTCCCGGTGGAAGCGCCGGGATCTGAGGACATTGCCTTGGAAATCGGCTTCGACTGGGATCGCACGGCATTGATCGCATTTACCTCGGGAAGTACCGGAAAGCCCAAGCCTTGCGCCCACACCCTAACGACTTTCAGAGTTTCGGCCGAGCTTGCGGTGGGCAGCCTGGGACTCAGTCATCAGCGGCTGCTAATGGTCTCCACTACACCCCCACAGCACATGTATGGACTGGAAACCTCGGTGTTTTGGCCCTTGTTTTCCAGCCTGATCATGCATGATGAGCGCCCCTTCTTCCCCGCAGACATTAGCCGCGTGGTCGAGACGGCTCCTTGGCCCCCCATGCTGGTAACCACGCCCACTCATTTACGTTCCCTTACTAAATCCAATGGCTCATGGATTCAACTTGTTGGCATTCTATCCGCAACCGATACCTTGTCCGAAAAGCTCGCCCAGGAAACTTATTCCGCTCTTGGGCAATCTCCATACGAAATCTATGGTAGCACGGAAACTCTTTCTTTTGCCAGCCGAGAACTCTTACGTGAAAGTCTTTGGCGACCTTACAAAAATATCCGGTTAAGACAGGATGAAGCCGGACAAACTATTCTCGAATCCCCGCATCTGAAGGCCCCAGCTCTTCTGCAAGACAGTTTCATAATCGAAGTTAACGGACAGTTCGCCTTGCAAGGACGGGATTTAGACTTGATCAAAATCGGCGGAAAGCGTGCCTCTTTGTCCGAACTAAACCGAAGACTAAATGATATAGAAGGGATAGAAGACGGCTTTTTCTTTATCCAGAAAAAAGTGCCGGACGAAAGCCGCCTAATCGCCGTGGTGGTCAGCTGCCTGGACAAACAAGCCATTCGGAAAGGATTGCAGCCCTATCTGGACGAGGTTTTCCTGCCCCGTAAAATCCACTATATATCCGCCATCCCACGCAACGAAGTTGGAAAACTTGCAAAGGTCGATATGGAAAATATTTTGGCGGGTCTGATTTAATAAAAGAATGCTAAATTTGAGACGAAGCCTGCTATCTGCTAACCTACCTAAAATGAAACACCCTCCCTTTTCGCGGTCACCTCAGCCAAAGCCATCCTTAATGAAAACACTCAATGCGCGGCATTCATAGAGAATCCGAAAAAGAAGTTTACGACGTAATAGTCATCGGCGCGGGTATCGGCGGCCTAAGTGTTGCCGCATTGCTGGCAAAGGCTGGGAAGTCAGTGCTGCTGGTGGAGCGCCATGACCGTCCGGGTGGCTATGCGCACGGTTTCAGGCGACGAGACTACCATTTCGATTCCGGCGTACATCTGGTCAGCGGCTGTGGCACTCAAGGCTACCGCAACGGCAGCACCATCCACAAGATCAGTCAGGTCGCGGGGATAGACCCGCAAGCCATTTTCCTTCCTATCCAGACTTACGCACGGGCGGTTTTTCCGGAATTCGAAGTAGCCTTGCAGGCAGGCGAAGACGCTTTTATTACCGGCTTAACCGAACGGTTTCCTCAAGAAAGAAGCCGCCTGCTTTCTCTGATCCGTCTTTGCCGGGTATTGGCCGAAGAGGCCATGCTGGCGGAAGAGATACTGGAACAGGGTAAATCGGCTCATGTCTCACCCGCACGAGTCCTGGCGAACTTGTTACGCTATCGTCGCACCACCGTGACCGAAGCACTGGATGAGTTCCTTGTNNTGTCGATGCCCGTTTGAAGAACATCTGCGCCTCCCTCTGGCCCTATCTGGGCTTACCCCCCTCTAAGCTATCCTTTCTGTACTGGGCCACCATGATGGCTGGTTACACCTACGAGGGCGCCTATTATTGTCGTGGCAGTTTCCAGACTTACGCCAATCTTCTTGCAAAAGCGGTGGAACATCAAGGCGGCGAGGTATTACTGAATTCCAGTGTGCGGCGCATTTGTGTAGAACAAGGCAAAGTCAGCGGAATCATATTGGAGAACGGCCAGATTATCCGAGCCAATGTTGTGGTTTCCAACATCGACATCGGACAGACCGCAGATTTATTAATTGGACGGGAACACTTACCGGAAGGCTATTGCCAAAAATTGCAGAATATGACCCCCTCTTTATCTGTATTCGTCAATTATGTGGCAACCGATCTCCCAATTTCTGAAACCACCCATAGCCATGAGTCCTTTTTCTACGAGTCCTTTGACCATGAAGCGGGTTATGCACTGACACAGAATGGCCGCTCCAATTGGTTTTCCGCGACCCTTCCTTGTTTAACCGACCCATCCTTAGCGCCTGACGGGCAGCAAATACTACTGTTGACAACCCTATGCCCATTCCAAATCGGAATATCCTGGCGTCAGGCAAAAAAAGACTTCCAGCAACGCCTTTTGGAAAAAGCCGAGCGCCATTTTCCTGGCCTCAATGATCATTTATTATTCGTTGAGTCAGGCTCGCCCAGAACCCTAGAACGCTACACCCTCAACCATCAAGGCGCAGCCTATGGTTTCGCGCCCACCCCCAATCAAGTCGGTTCGAATCGTCCCGGTGTGCGCGGCCCCTTGCCCNNCGCTATGCTCGCCGCGCAAGCCATACTCGACATATCCAGCCAAGAAGATTTCTGGAAATTCTTGGGACTCGTATAAAAAGAAAAAAGGCCAATCGCTTTCGGCAGAAGACAAAGCCGATGAAGGCGCTATCAAAACAGCGTATTATCGTTTTCCTTAAGAAATAAACGCAAGCTGTTAGAGCCTATCACGTAGAGCGACGGCTTTCTAAAAAGTGCAATCTATGACTGTAAGAAGTATAGCTACTCCTGTTTAACAAAAATAAGCTTGTCGGTAGCAAAATCCAGCGCTTTGGCCTGCTCAATCAATGCCTGCATAGTCGCCTCGGGCAGTTGTTTGGTTCTGGATAATATCCAGAAATAGGATCGATCCGGCCCGGTTATCATCGAATAGGCATAAGCCTTCTTGTCCAGTTCAATAATATTATAACCCCCATAAAACGGCCCGAAAAAAGACACTTTCAGCCTGCCTTTGTCAGGCTGCTCGACAAAATAGGCCTTGCCTTGCGCCTGACTCCATTCGCCCGCCTTGGTATCGTAGCCTTTATTAAGCACATCAACACCGCCATCCTTGCGCAAAGTATAGGTCGCTGAAACATTCTCCAAACCCCGTTCAAATCGATGATCGAGCCGGGCGACTTCGTACCAAACGCCCAGGTAGCGGTTAACATCAAAACCGTCGACGACCTTAATTCCTTCGGGAATGCCGGTGCAGCCAGTTAATAAGGCAACAATCAGTATGAATACTTTTTTCATCTATGATTCCTTTTAAAAAATTTATACATCGGTAGGCTAGATAGCGGACAAAATTCCGACGATCATGTCAGGAAAACATTACTTGTAACATTAATCGCTGAGCTAGATTATCATCAGCGTTACTATCAATACCTGATTAATAGTTATGAGGACATGATTATGAACATACTGATTACCGGCGGCACCGGTTTTATTGGCAGCGCCTTGACTAAACGCTTGATCGAACAAGGCCATGCCGTTACGGTATTGAGCCGCAATCCCGATAAGGTCGCCAAAAATTGCGCTCCTGGCGTTAAGGCATTGGGCGGCCTTGCGCAACTGAAAGCGGAAGACCGCTATCCGATTATCATCAATCTTGCCGGTGCGCCCATTGTTGACGCCCGCTGGAGCGAGGCTCGCAAACAGCTGATCCGGGATAGCCGTATCGGTCTGACCAACCAGTTGATAGCCGGTATCGCGCGCATGACCGTTAAACCCGAGCTGTTAATCAGCGGTTCCGCTATCGGCTATTACGGCGACCAGGGCGACACCGTATTAACCGAACCATCAACTCCCGGTGAGGATTTCTCCGGGCGACTTTGCGCCGATTGGGAAGCGGCGGCAAAACAAGCCGAACAATTCGGCGTAAGAGTTTGCCTGATCCGAACCGGCCTAGTCATTGACGACGGCGGCGGTTTTTTGCAACGCCTATTGCCGCCGTTTCGTTTGGGATTGGGCGGACGCTTGGGCGACGGGCGGCAATGGATGTCCTGGATACACCGTCAGGATTGGATCACTCTCGCTCTTACCATGATCGCCGATACAGCGATGCAGGGCGCTTATAACGCCACCGCTCCGAACCCTGTCACCAATGCCGAATTTACCCGGATACTGGCGCAAAGCCTACATCGCCCTGCTCTGCTGCCGGTTCCGGCCTGGCTGTTAAAAATACTGCTAGGCGAAAGCTCACAGCTGGTCTTGGGCAGTCAGCGCGTGCTACCGGAACGGCTGTTGGCGCAAGGTTTCACGTTTCAGTATGACGACCTTGCCGTTGCGTTAAAGGAAACGTTGCCATGAATCATCGGTAGCTTAGGAGCGGGCATGAAATAACTTAGGCATCTTACTCCCTCTCCCTCCGGGAGAGGGTTGGGGTGAGGNNTATTTCGTGCTCGTTCCTTAGTCCAGTCGACTGCTGAGTAATGATAGCTTCCTTAAACCTTGCCTTGGCAAGTCGGCTTTCACAGGCATGGTCGATAATCGGCGCGGGGTAATTGCAAGCACGGTGTTTCTTATCCCATTGATGTAGGGTTTTTGGCGGAAAGGCTTGCAGTTCGGGCAACCAATGATGAATATACCGGCAATCCGAATCAAATTTTAGTTGTTGCAGCCAAGGATTAAAAATCCTGAAATAAGGCTG
>PMJA01000277.1 GCA_003158415.1 Methylobacter sp. | reverse complement strand
TTTGTTGCTAAAGATATTGATCGGCATTGCTGTTTTCGGGCTGACGCTATTTAATCCGGCATTCGTCAAATTAATTGAACTGCTTATGAAATGATACCAAAAAGTACCGGTTGGATGGTCTCGCCGGGAAATTTTTTAATCGTGGGCGCTACACCGTTTTCTATGGAATAATGCAAAAATACACATTTTCTTGTGATTGAAAAATACCGCAATTCGACAAAATCAACTACCGAGACACTTAAACTTATGACCAACAAACTTTTTCTATCGTTACTTCTGTTATTCAGTCCAATGGTACTGGCGGCAGATGAGATTCAGCAATTACAAGCTATAAAATCGATGATTTCGCCGCAACAAATCGACATAATAATACAAAAGTTTCAGCCGCAAATGAAGCCTGAGCAACGATCTCAACTATCTAATATCGTTCAGCAGCAGATAAATAATTTGAGTCCGCAAGAAGCGGCGCAACTGGCTAATACTAAAATGATAGACATGCCGGATTTGGTTAAAAAGCACATCAGCAACATTCCTCCAGCCGAAATGAAGCAGATAAAGCAGGCATTAAAACTGCAAAAAACGCCGCAACAATAACGTTGACCTCACGGTTCGCCTATTTTACCGCCCGCCTCCCAAGAAAATAGACCAGTAGGCCGGAATAAGATTTTTTCGAGCANNTGTCCCACTTTAAATTGGAAGCCTGATTTGCTGAGGAGTTAATAAAGATATACTGAATTACAAATTGTCATACCGGCTCATATCTAACAATCCCGCCTCCACGCCTCTGTATATTTTCTGTTGCTCATTAAACCAATCTGCATGTTGCCAGATTTCAGGATTGGTGCGACGGATACCAAACTTACTGTAAAGATGTTCTATATCGATTTCAGTTTGGGCAAAACGGATCATGTCAACAAATTCCCCTAACTGTTCTTTCTCCACACTAAAGTAGAAGTTGGGGTAGCTGCCGATAAAGCCCGGATAAATAGTAATCCTATCATTCTCAGGCTCCCGCCGAGAGTTTTCACCCAGCATTGTTGATATATTGCTATAGGCCTTGTCGATTAACAAGGTATATACAAGATCACCCTTGGAATCACCGGTTTTTACCCTTAACAGGATATTATCGGATAGTGCATGTAATTCCAGACCTTTCAATTTTGCGAGTTTGCGCATTTCACTATCGGCCTGTTGCTGAGCGGGCGTAGTATCTGCTCTGATGCATACAGCCTGCTGACACCGGTTAATAGTATCGACGACACCTGCGGCTTTGCCCATTTTCTGCCTGATCTGGTCAAAAAATTCCTTTTTATAATCGGTGGATTGGTAGTTAACTTCGCTGGGATGATCGGTGCTTAATAAAGGAGGGGCCGTACGTAAGCTGTCAAAACCGGGGTACCAGCTGTTATAAATGATTTGCCGCTGCATAGACGGCATAAATCGTAAAAAATTATCTTCTGCATCCTGACGCAACAAATCCATATAGGTTCGGCTGGCAATTTGCAGCCCCGCTGATCCATAAACATTAAAACCAGCCACTAACATGTAATGCAGTTGTTCAAAAATGGGGTAATCAACCACCCAGCCAGTAAAAGGCGTATCGCCAATAAAACCTTGAGTGACGGTTGCGCTGTCTAAATGCCTGAAAACTGTAAGCGCCGCATTTTGATTAGTCCCCTCTCCGTCCCAGATGATTTTGAGGCCAAAACCTTTGTTTTTAGGTAACACCTGATCAATATACGTATTTTTTGCTTTGAGGTATTGCTTGCCTAAGTCATCGTACTTGGTAAATGCAAACAAGCCTACTTGATTGCCTTGCTGTCCTGGCAACGCTAGAAGTTGTGCGTTTTTTGCAAGAAACCCAGTCGTATCTTCGGGGTAAAACTGGCCGGGCTTCGTAAAAACAACCCAGAACTGATCTCTGATACTATCCAAGGCAATTTGTCCACGGCACACAGGACCTTTTATAAATCCTGAGACAAAATACTGAGCATCATCCAGTAAAAATTGATGCCTAGATACCAAGGGTAATTCAATAAAGGCTTCAAAGGGATTAGCGGCCACTTCCGGCTGATAGGAAGGCAATGCTGTTACTTGATAATCCGGCTTAAAAAACAGCTCATCATAACGCTGCATCTTTTGATCACTTAATTCATAGACAAAATGAGTCTTGTCGACAATGGTTTCGGTAATAGGTCGCAGACGGTAATAAAATTTGCCACCCGGATCAGCATAAGGCACTACTGATTTAAGTTCCTCAACGGGTTGGCCCGGGGCAGTTTTAGAGCGCACTAACATAAAAAATTCATTATCAGGATGATTCTTGAAATGAATATGGCCGATAAACAGGTGTTCATAGATATAGCGAAATACCAGCTGCTGTTTGAGAGTGGAGCCATTGAAATAGCCCTCCCATTGGGCAACAGCATTAACAGTTTGGCTGGGTAAGGGCGGCAGTGGTTCAACTTTCGAGCCTTCCTGGAGCCATTGCTTCAGGGTATTTTCTTCTTTCAGCGAAAGACCTGGCATGGCGTAGGGCATTCCCCACTTGGGATGGTCATGCTGGTATTTTGGAAATTCTTCTATAGTTGAGCATTGCAATTCGCGATCAAATGCCAAAGCATAATCCTGATCCAGCTTTCCGGATGTTGGCTGCGGATTAAGTCGTTTTAAGTCAAGCAATTTGGCTAAAACTGAATTATCCAGATTGGCGGCTTCGGTATCAATGCGTTCATTTAAAACTGGATAAAAGCTTTTTTTTCTCCAACCCTCTGTATCGGTGGCATCGATAAAAAGCCGGGTAGGATCAGCTGCCGTCAATCGGGTAGAGTTATAAACACGTTGTTTGGTTGCGCCTCTGTCCAGTCCTTCAATTGACCCCAACTTTAACTGGCAGGGTGCATCATAACAGCCGTGGCAAGACACACAGCGTGAGTCCAGTATCGGCTTGATGTCTTTATAAAAAGACACCTTATGTTCTTGCTGATAAAGCTCGGCTTGCTCTGGCGTCATTATCCGTTGCTTAGGCGCAGACGATCCATATAAGCTTTCATAATCTATGGTCTTATAAACAATGGACGCACAACCGGTAATAATAAGAAATACCAGTAAATATAATTTTTTACCCGCGATTGCTCTGAGTTTGTCCACAATGTCACCTGCCAGTTTACTAAAACTTAATATTGATCTACATTCAACATGAAACCACGCGCCGCTATGCCAACAGCTATAGTTGCCTAGAAAAGTTTTGTCCTTTAGTCAAAACAGCGCGTTATTGCCGGGCAAATTATAATTGATTTGCGCATGCTGCGTATAACGGAAGGCATCGGTCTATTGAATCTGGTATGCAGCGATTTGGCGTGCGACGGCAGACAAGTCGCTACGATCTACCAAAAACGGTGGAAAGTCGAAGAGTTCCACAAGTCATTAAAATCCAACGCGGGCTTGGCTGCGTAACATCAGTTAATAATACCAGAGTATGACCTACGCTAATCGATATAACCGAATATTGCTTAATGCCAGTGCTATTTCCAGGTTTTTTGCAGTTTTTCCAGAATTGATTTTGAGAAGCTTAGTGTTATCATTCAAACACTCCTTTGGTGGCTTTTGTGGCAAAAACGATTTATAACATGCTGACGACACGCGCGTTGCTGGATCGATTGGAGACCGATAGCGCTTTAAGACGGATTTGCGGTTGGAACGTAAAAACGATGTCCCCGATGAATGGAGATTCTCAAAGTCATGTGTAACTTACCTCGTTTTTCGGTCGGTAATTTTGCTAGTGGCTTTTTTAGAGAATGCTTTTCTGAATTTTACATGCTCCTCCTGATACCCTATTTACCATGTGCTTTGGATAAAAATTAAGACGAATGGCAAATTTCTGTGAAGATAAAGGCTGCGAGATAACCGCCATGCGCGCGAACCACGGGCGCGTGCTGTGGATCGTGCTCATCATCAATAGTGTGATGTTTTTTGTAGAGCTCTGCATGCGCCACCACCCCGCGCTGCTTCCCCAAATCAAGAGGTCAATTCCATGACACATACGCACAAACATGAACATGAACATGAACATGGGCATGCCCATTGTC
This sequence comes from Methylobacter sp., assembly GCA_003158415.1. Taxonomy (GTDB): domain Bacteria; phylum Pseudomonadota; class Gammaproteobacteria; order Methylococcales; family Methylomonadaceae; genus Methylobacter_C. Next base: position 4,681 of record PMJA01000277.1, on the reverse strand, counting down.
ACAAGCCAGCAAATTACGGTCGCGCTTTTGCCGTCGGCATTCTGCTTAATGTCGGGTTTGTCGGAGTTGAAGCTGTTTATGGCTTTCTGGCGCATTCGATAGCATTACTGGCAGATGCCAGTCATAACCTGAGTGATGTATTAAGTCTGCTACTCGCATGGGGGGCCAATGTGCTGTCGCGCCGCGCTCCATCCCAAGACTTTACCTATGGTTTACGAAGCTCATCCATTCTGGCGGCGCTGGTCAATGCCGTCCTGCTGCTGGTCGTAACCGGTGGAATTGCTTTGGAAACCATGCAGCGCCTTATGAGTCCGACGCCTGTTGCTGCTGAAACGATCATTTGGGTTGCAGCTTTAGGTGTATTAATTAATACGGCGACGGCGTTATTGTTCATGTCCGGCAGAAAAGCGGATTTGAATATTCGCGGTGCGTTCCTGCACATGGCTACAGACGCCGCCGTCTCGCTTGGTGTGGTGCTTGCCGGGGTAGGAATCCTTGTTGGGGGGTGGCTCTGGTTAGACCCAGCAGTAAGCTTACTTATCGTTATTGTCATTCTGATCAGCACATGGGGATTCCTGTGGGAGTCGATAAAATTAGCCCTGCACGCAGTTCCAGTGGGCATCAACCCACTGCTTGTCCGAAGTTATCTCGTCGGTCTGCCAGGTGTTGCTGAAGCGCATGATTTCCATGTCTGGGGCATGAGCACCACGGAAACAGCGTTGACGGTTCATCTTGTTATGCCAGACGGTCACCCAGGCGATGTTTTCATGGCTAAGATAGCCGAAGAATTGCATGATCGTTTCCACATTCAGCATGCAACTTTGCAGGTTGAGTTGGGTGACGGGATGAAACCCTGTGTGCTAGCTTCAGATCACATAGTCTAAAAGGATTTTAAGGCAGCACGTTTGGATAAAATGATTCATTTTGTCCAAACTTGCGCTAATGCTTATGAGCATGATGTAAGTCGGGCGTGTGCGCATGGATGTGCGTTACCGGCTCATGTTTATGTTGGTGACTATGTGAGCCTACCGGTATCTGAACATGGGTGTGGATATGGTGTCCGTCAGCATGAGTATGGGCGTGTTCATGCTCTAGCGTCTTATGCTCATGCTTGTGTTCATGTCGTTCCGAGAAGTGCAGCAGGACACCCGTCACCATCAGTGCAGCACCGCCTAATAGCCACGGACTAAGCCCCCGTTCCCCTAGCCCGAACGCGATTACCGCACCAATAAAGGGAGCTGTGGCGAACACTGACCCCGTCCTGGCTGCGCCGAGTGCTCGTTGCGCCAGTAAATAGAAACGTAGACTGAGGCCATAACCGATTGCGCCGATCAGAAAAAGCCCCACTCCGGCAGACAAGGTCAAGGCCGTTTCGCCGGTCGTCGCCGCAATCAAAAACGAACAGGCTGCGCCTACTGTGGCTTTGCCTAAGACCACGCGTCCGGGATCAAGATCGGCTAATACCCGCGACAAGGTATTATCCACGGCCCATGAGACGGTGGCCACCATGACAGCAAGCAAGCCGATAACCTGCGTCGTCCCATTTCCTGCGCGATCAAATATCAACAGGGCGCCGCCTAACGTCAACAAAGCTATTGCTAGTCCTACACGGCGGTCGATGTGCTCTCGATATAGCAGGCAAGACAGCAGCACGGTAAACACGGCTTCCAGTGTTAGCATGAGTGATGCGCTCATGCCGCTCGTGTGTTGCAGCCCCCATGAAAGTGCCACTGGGCCAATCACCGCACCGCACAACGCCATGAGCAAAAGACGCGGCAAGTGTCGCCGCCGCAAGGCAGCTTCTTTGGCAATGCCGGAACGCAGTAATAACCCCATTATCGCAGCCCCCGCATAGAGCATGGCAGCGGTCATCCAAGCACTCACGCCGACGCCAACCCGTTGCACCAGTGGCGTGCTGGCTCCGAATAAGAGTGCCGCCAACAATGCCAAGAATGCACCGCGTGCGGCGGGAAGATTTTTCACGCTGAGGTTCCATGTAGGAATTGCAATAATTCAGTTATTGGATATTTTAAATTGGTAGTGGAATTATAATACAGTATTATTTGCATAAATTAATTACATTAAAATGAAACGATTATTCCATATCAGTTGGGTGTTCTTGTTGGNNCTCGACAACTACGCAGACCGAAACCGGCAATATTGTTTACCGGGATGCACATATCCATTATGTCGCTTATGGTCAAGGCGATCCTGTGCTGTTATTGCATGGGGGGTTGAGTAATAAATTAAGCTGGTTTTCTCAGATACCCTGGCTGGTTGCCGCTGGACGACGAGTCGTGCTGATCGATACCCGAGGTCATGGCGATTCAACACACGGCAATCCTAAACTCAGCTACCCGATTTTTGCAGAAGACACGTTACAGGTGCTGGATAGGCTTGGCATTCAGCATACCGATATTATCGGCTGGAGCGACGGTGGTATTATTGCACTGTTGCTGGGCTTAGACGCGCCGCAACGGGTAGGGCGAATCGTTGCTATTAGCGCCAATTTCCAACCTTCCGGATTAATCCCTGAAACCGATAGCAATCAGGATAAGCCTGATAACACGTCACTAAAAAAAATCACCGATAGGCTGCGTGGCTGGTGGTCGGGCGCGGGTGAAAAACATGCCGTTCTGGAATCGGAGCTAAAGGAATTGTGGCGGACATCCCCTTTACTTGATCATTCCGATTTGCAGGCCATTACAGCCCCAACGCTGGTGATTACCGGTGAAAATGACATCATTGAGTTGTCGCATTCCAGTGAACTAGCCGAGATGTTGGTGCATGGCAAACTTGAAATTGTGCCCGGCGCAGGTCACGCCGCGCCTGTTACTCATGCCCGACAGATCAACCAATTAATTGCATCGTTCCTAGGCATTGAACCGCCGCAGTGACAGCCTAATTTTTTAAAAATAGATTATCTAATGAAAATCAAAAAACCTCTGCTTGTTTGTCTCTTGTTAGGCTTAACTTTGATTGGCATAGGGTTGGTAACCCATATCAACCCGCCAGTTTTTCAAAAAACGATTAACACTGAAAGTTTTGGCGACATAGCTGTTGCCCAACCGGCTTGGGGCTCGAAAGCGTTGACGTTGGTTTTTGTCGATACCAAGAAATTTCCAGCCCAGGATCTAGGTCAGCGCTTGGCAGCCACCGGCATCACTGCGGTAATTGTCGATTCGGTGCAATTTTTTAAAGGCTTTAATGCCGAAACCGGGCAATGCCTTGATGACCAACATGTTACCGAAGCCATAGCTACGCTGGTAAAAGCACTGCCAGCACCGCAGGCAAACCAGCTAATTGTTGCCGGCATTGCCGAAGGCGCATTGATACCGTTTATTAATGCCCAATCCACATCGGGAAATGCCGCCACTAATCTCTCTATTGGTTTTACAGCTATACTGCCTGACAAACTGGCCTTGTGTCCGCCGTTATCCAGCAAACTTCAAAATCAAAAACAAATTCTGGTTACGTCTCCTAGTCTACAAGGGAATTGGCGTTCGATCTGGTCGGATCAACCCGCTGATGAAACGGCTCTCTTTATCAGGGCATTAGGAAATATCGATACCCGGATTGCCGCTTACGACACGCCACTTGATACGCTACTCGTTGAGGAACTGACTAGCGCCATTGGGCAAACCGACCCATCTTCGCCCCCCATGCCGGTAGTCGAAGTGCCTGCGGCCAAACCCAAGGATAACGTCACGCTTTTTTATTCCGGCGATGGGGGCTGGCGCGATCTGGATAGAACCGTAGCCGGAGAAATGGCCGCCTTGAATTATCCTGTGGTCGGCATTGACGTGTTACGTTATTTCTGGGAGCACAAAACACCCGAGCAGGCAGCCGCCGATCTAACAGCAACCATGGCTTATTACCGAAAAAACTGGGGTACAAAGTCCTTTGTATTAGCCGGTTATTCATTCGGCGCCGACATCTTGCCGTCCCTATATAACCGGCTGCCAAAACAGGATCAAGATAGTGTTGCGCTATTGGTATTGATAGCACTGGCGAACACCGCAGACTTTGAAATCCATGTCGCAGGCTGGCTCGGACAAAGCGGAGGCGAAAAACCCCTGGCGCCGGAATTGGTGCAAATACCCAAGAATAAGATTTTATGTATCTATGGCATTGAAGAAAAAGCTGAAACAGCCTGTACTAATTTACTCCATAGCGAGGCAACCATTTTGGAACTGCCTGGAGGACACCATTTCGATCAGGATTATCCAAAATTAACCCGGAAAATTCTGGATGTCTATCGGCAGCACGGCATTAACTAATTGATGATACTCAGAGGGATACAGGAAATTGAAAATTATTTAGGCACTGCTAATAACCACCCCATAAGGAAAATACCATGAACCTGAACGATCGTATCGAACAACTAAAAGACTCATCCGCCGAAGGCATAAAAACAGTACGTTACGACGGCTTTATTACTGCAATTTCGTGCAAATACACTTTGTATCTAAGATAGCCAAAGCACTCATCTCTTAATAACCAACCCATGACACGCGAAACACTCAGTTTATTTACTCAAAGAATCACGCACTTGTTGCCGGTGGCTTTATTTGCCTGCGCGCTTTACATTGTTCATAACCAACTGAAAGTTCATCATTTGAGCGACATCCTGTCATCGTTGCAATCAATACCGATGCGGATTGTTTTCGCCGCTTTTGCA
>PMJA01000102.1 GCA_003158415.1 Methylobacter sp. | reverse complement strand
CATTGATATTCCCGAATTCACCTGTCTGTGTCCAAAGACCGGGCAACCGGATTTCGCAACCATCCAAATCGAATATGTGCCCGCCGCGCTGTGTGTGGAATTAAAAGCCCTTAAGCTGTATATGTGGGCATTCCGCGAGCAAGGCGCATTCCATGAGGCGGTTACCAATGAAATTCTTAACGATATTGTAAAAGCCATAGCGCCCAATTTTATGCGTATACGTGCTGAATTTAATGTGCGCGGCGGCATCTATACCACGGTTGTTGTCGAGCATAAAAACAGCGACTGGCAAGCGCCNNTGAGGGGATTTAATACATAAGTGTGTCGTGCATGTTCCTAAACAATTTTTCTTTTCACTGCGAAGCCGCGTGTGTCGGGTTATCGCTAACCCGACCTGCAAATAACGGATTATTCATGACTATCAAAGAAGCCCTGACCACTTTACCCCAATACATTTTACCTCATCATGCCTTGTCCCGAATGATGAGCAAATTGACGCACTGCGAAAACAAAACCTGGAAAAACCTGTTCATCAAACAGATCATCAGGCATTACGGGGTCAACATGGCCGAGGCGCAAGAGCAGGATATCAATGCCTACAAAAGTTTTAACCACTTTTTTACTCGTACACTTAAGCCCGGCGTCAGGCCCTTAACCACCGAAGCTAACGCCGTTGCCTGTCCTGCTGATGGCGCTGTCAGTCAAGCGGGGGCGATTACCGACGGTGAGATTTTTCAGGCCAAAGGCAAAAGCTATACCGCGACCGATTTGTTAGGTGGCAGCGTTGAGCGTGCCGAACCGTTTAACAACGGCGTGTTTACCACCATTTATCTGTCACCCAAAGATTACCACCGCCTGCACATGCCGTTGACAGGCACGTTACGGGAAATGGTGCATATCCCCGGCCGGTTATTCAGTGTCAACACCGCAACCACGCATTCCGTACCCGGACTATTTGCCCGAAATGAACGCGTCGTTGCGCTGTTTGATACCGAAGTCGGTCCGATGGCGTTGGTGCTGGTTGGCGCCATATTTGTATCCAGCATAGAAACCGTCTGGCACGGCGTCGTTACGCCGCCTAGCATTAGCTCAGTGCAAAGCTGGCGCTATCAGGAAAATGCGCCCACGTTGGAAATAGGCGCAGAAATGGGCCGTTTTAATATGGGCTCCACCATTATTGTTTTATTCGGCAACAATAAAGTGCAGTGGGATAACGGATTTAAAGCGGACGAGATAGTTAAGCTGGGACAGATGATAGGCAGGACTTTGGTTTAATCATCATTCAAGCCGACCGACCTATTTCAACCCAGCTTTACACCATGCGCCGCATGCGCATTTAAAAACGCCTGGGCCGTCATGCGCTTCCCTCCAGGCAATTGAACTTCATGTAAACGTAATAGTCCGTTTCCGGTTGCCACATCCATATTTTTATTGTGGCAACTCACGATACCCGGCTCCAATTGCAAGAGTGGATCATTATTCACCGCTAAGGATTCAGCCTGCCAGATGCGTAATACCTCGCCCTGATAAAGCGTCTGCGCCACCGGCCAAGCGTTTAATCCCCTGACTTTTAAGGCGATAACACTCGCAGGTTGTCGCCAGTCTATGAACGCCTCGCTTTTTGTCAGTTTTTCGGCGTAAGTCACCAAACTTTCATCTTGCGGCTCTGCATGCACTACCCCTGCTTCTATTTGCACCAAAACCTTACTCAAACCTATCGCGCCCAATTCGGCTAATTTATCATGTAAATCGCTGGCGGTATCGTTGACGCCGATGACATATTCTTCCTTGTGCAACATATCACCGGCATCCAGTTGCCGGACGATCTGCATAATGGTTACCCCGGTTTTTTCATCGCCCGCCATTAATGCCCGCTGGATAGGCGCAGCTCCGCGCCAACGCGGCAACAATGAGCCATGGACATTAATACACCCTAAGCGAGGTGCATCGAGTGCGGCTTGCGTTAAAATCATGCCGTAGGCGACCACCACCATCAAATCGGCATTGTGTGACATTAATTGCTGCAAATCCTCATCCGTCTTCAGGGTCAGTGGCTGAAACACAGGAATGGCGTGCGCTAAAGCCAGCGTTTTAACCGGACTGATCTGCAACTGTCTCCCCCTGCCTGCCGGGCGATCAGGCTGGGTATAGACGGCACAGACTTCATGCCTGGAAGCCAGCAACGCTTGCAAACTGGGTACGGCAAATTCCGGGGTTCCGGCAAAAATAATCTTCATTAGCTTGTTTCCAGTTTATGAATTTTTTCCAGCTTCTTCTTAATCCGCTGCCGTTTCAATGACGAAACATAATCGACAAACAATTTGCCGTTCAAATGATCCATTTCATGCTGCACGCATACGGCCAGCAAATCCGTGGCCTCAAGCTCAAAGGTCTGGCCGTCTTTGTTGAGCGCTTTTATCCTGACATGCTCGGCCCGCGTTACTTTTTCAAAAAAACCGGGCACTGACAGGCAACCTTCTTCGGATTCTTTGGCGCCGTCTTTTTCTATGATTTCCGGATTGATTAAAAACAAGGGCGCATCTTTTGCTTCGCTGACATCAATGACGATGATGCGTTGATGCACGTCCACCTGGGTGGCAGCCAAACCCACGCCGTGCGCGTGGTACATCGTCTCCAGCATATCCGCCAGCAACCGTCTGACTTTATCATCAACCGATTTAACCACGGTGGCTTTTTTACGCAAGCGTTCATCGGGAAACTCGAGAACAGTTAAAATACTCAACAAACTCTCCACTAAAAATAATTCAATACTGGAATTCTAACTGAATTCATATAAACTTTGAACGTATAAGACTAAAAAAGACTCTCACGGAATCAATATGGCTTTTCGAATGCTCGCTGGATTGATGGCTGCCCTCTTCATCAGCATAAGCTCATGGGCAGATGAAATACAATTAAACCCAGCCCATCCTGAGCAATATACCATTGTCAAAGGCGATACTTTATGGAATATATCGGGTAAATTTTTAAATCATCCCTGGCAATGGCCTGAACTATGGAAAAATAACGCTCAAATTAAAAATCCGTATCTGATTTATCCGGGCGATACCATTTATTTTTCCATAGCCAACGGAAAGCCGCAGCTTAGCCTGTCCCAAGATACCCGACAAGTGTACTCTCCGGAAGATTCCACCTGCGTTCTAAATGAGGATGATGTTAAAAAGGGTAGAACCAACTTTGCCGTTTCCAAAACCGGGAAACTATTGCCGTGTATTCGGGAAACCGTTACCAAACAGGCGATTAAATTAATCCCTACGGAGTCTATAGCGCAATTCTTAATTTCGCCCAAAGTGATGTCCGAAAATGAACTCAACAACGCAGCCCATGTAGATGGTCTCGCGGCGGAACATCTCGTTGTAGGCGCGGGTGACAAAATCTATGTCCGCGCTATAAGTCAACAGGAGAGTCCAGCCTACAGCATTTATCATATAGGTGATACCTACGTTAGTCCAGAAACCGGGAAAATTCTGGGGTATGAGGGGAAATATGTTGCCGAGGCCCAATTACAACAAGCGGGCGACCCGGCCACATTAATCATCAGTACATCAAACAGCGAAATTCATCTTGGTGATTTGGTAATGCCCAAAACTGACGAAGAGTTTACCTTAAATTATTTCCCCAGACCGCCGGAAACGAGCATAAACGGCAGTATTATCGGTGTCCCTGGCGGCGTTTCTCAAATAGGCCTCCTAAACGTAGTCGTTATAGACAAAGGCACTAAAGACGGTCTTCTGATGGGGCACGAGCTGGCTATCTACCAAAACAGCAGTATCACTACCAGTAGCAGCGATGCCGTTAAACTTCCCGATGAACAAGTCGGCACCCTGATGGTTTTTCGTCCCTTTGAGCGCGTCAGTTACGCGCTGGTTATGAAAGCCGCTCAAGCCATACACATTTTAGATAAAGTGAAAACCCCCTGAATATCACCACGCCCCCCGCTGATAACGACTTGAAATACTGGCTTGCGTTATTGCGCACGCCAGGCGTCGGCTGTCGAACATTTCTTAGTCTGTTGCAAACGCATACGCCCGCGCAGTTATATACAGAATCGACATCAGCACTGTCGGCTTTAGGCTTAAAAAGTGCCATTATCCATAGCATCAAAGATCTGGACTGGACAACGATAGATTATGACCTGTCCTGGCTGGCACAAAATAACAACGGCGCCATCACTTTTAATGATCCAGATTACCCGGCGCAATTAAAGGAAATTGCCGATCCGCCGCCGATTTTATTTGTACGCGGCAACTCCGGGCTGTTGTCGTTACCTCAAATTGCCATTGTTGGCAGTCGCAACCCCTCTTCTTTAGGCGAGGAAACGGCCTACAACTTTGCCAAAATACTAAGCCAACGCGGTTTTGTCATCACCAGCGGTCTGGCTTTAGGCATAGATGGCGCCAGCCACAGGGGCGCATTAGCCGCGCAAGGGTACACCATTGCCGTAGCGGGAACCGGACTGGATCGTGTCTATCCTGCCCGGCATAAAGACTTGGCCACTGAAATTGTCAAGACCGGCCTGATGATTTCAGAGTTTCCACCCGGCACTACCGCCAAAGCCAATCATTTCCCCAGGCGCAACCGCATTATCAGCGGTTTGTGCCAGGGTTTACTGGTGGTTGAGGCCGCCAAACAAAGCGGTTCGTTAATTACCGCGCGCATGGCTTTAGAACAAAACCGTGAAGTTTTTGCCATCCCCGGTTCTATTCATAACCCGCTGGCACGGGGGTGCAATGCGCTGATCCGTGACGGCGCCAAGCTTGTCGAAACCACCCAAGATATTCTTGAAGAATTAAGTCAATATTATCAACAAGATGAGAAAATAGAACCAACCGCTATGCAATCAACACTTGACCTGGAGCAACAAACATTATTGAATCGTGTCATGTTTAGCCCAACTTCTATCGATAATCTGGTTGAAAATACCGGTATATCTGTCGAAGTTATTTCCTCAATGCTACTGATTCTGGAACTGCAAGGTTACCTGGAAGCAACCGCAGGCGGTTGCTACATGAGAATAAAATAATCAAAAAACAGCAAACACTATGAAAGAAAATATTTTTGACGTCCTGATGTATCTATTTGAAAATTATATGGAAGATGAAATTGACATACTTCCGGATAGCGATGTCGTCAGAACGGAATTACTGGAAGCCGGTTTTGAATCCTGTGAGGTTAATAAAGCCTTTGACTGGTTGGATTCGCTTAGCCTGCAACGCGCCATAAAGCCTAGCGTAATGCCTGCATTCCGCATTTTTTGCACCCAGGAAACAGTAAAACTTGACCTTGAATGCCGCAA
>PMJA01000169.1 GCA_003158415.1 Methylobacter sp. | reverse complement strand
ACTCATAAGTTTCACCCAGTTCCAAAGAAACTGAACGTGGAACTAATTGACCGCCGATCCAAGATCCTGCACGAATAAATACAGGACCAGGAATACCGATGTTCAAGAAAGAGATTTCTGGTTTATCAACAGTTTCAGGCCATCCGCTAAATACGAAAAACTTGCCTGAAATTGTCATTGTATCGTTAACTGGCACTTCTTCTTTTGACCAGTTCAGGTCAAACCAATGAATAGTACGCATACGCATGAAAGCGGCTTGCGACTTTTCACCATGAGCAGATGCAGTTGGTGTGTAAAACATCGCTGCTGTCAATGTAATCAGCAGTGCGACAAAGGATAATTTAGCAACCTTGTCTTTTAATATTTTCATATATCCTCCTCTATAATAGAGAATCTATTGTTTTTTGAGTATCTAACGGTAACATAATAATTAACTTGCCACCGTCAGTCTTTTATTTTTCGTTGTAACAAGTCTTATGCAGCTTCGACGAAAGCGGTGCTTCCGAACCATTTGCCGAAGAAATGCCACAAGAAGTATATTAAGATACTCACGAAACCAGAGAAGAACGCTGATACTGGAGCAACGTCTTTACCGAAAGTTCTCAGTGTACCTTTTTCTACCATTCTGATGTATTCAGGTGTACCAGTTCTAACATAGTGGTAACCTTGTAAGTCAGCCAAAGTCATCATCATGCCGTTATATTCAACAGGAACATGTAATGGAGCAATGATTGGCCAGTTACCTGGATAGAACAACAAACCCCATGCCAAACCGCCAACAACGGCAGTAACGGTCATGCTGCCTGACAACATCAAGATAGCATCAAGAACAATAGCGCCCGGCATCAAATTTGATGGGAAGCAGAAGTTTACTGGGAAATAAGTCCAACCCCAGAAGTTCAAGTATCTGTTGATCCACTCACCTAACAGCAGACCTAAAATACAAACCACCGCGCCGAAAGGCAAACGGTAGCGCCACCACAAAACTGCTTGCACAGCTGCTGGGAAAGTAATTGAAACGATTGGAGCTACAGTCACCCATAGACGTCTATCTTTCCAGTCTGTCCAGAAATCCCAGTCACCACCGGTTAACATATAGTGAATGTGATAACCACCAAGTACAACGAAGAACAATGTAAACAAAATTAGCCAATCGAACGTGCGTGAAACTTTTACTGCTTCAGCGCGTGAACGTACAGCTGATTGAGATGCGCTCATTAGCTTACCTCCTAAAGGATTTAAATTATTTTTATTAATGACTATCTTCCACTTTGCTGTTTCGTCGTGAAATATGACGAAACAGCGAGGAGATAGTTATTACAGCCAAGACTTAATATTAAGCTAAGTCTTTTTTCAGAAGTTTAGCGATTGCTTGAACTTCAATGTTTACAACACCCATTACACCCAAAGCAGCCCATCCGAAGAATACGAAGCCGTAGTGTAAAGGAGCAACAAACAATTCTTCCATAAACCAGAAAGTGTGACCCCATTCATTCAAGCCAACATTCGGCAAGATCATGAAAGGACCAACTACTGCTACCAAATACTGAAGTGGCAAACCTTTTTGATAGGTTGGCAATCTTGTTTTAGCGTATAAGAAAGCTGCACCACCAGTAATGATATAGATAGGATAGCTCAAGTAGAATTCGATGATGTGACTTGGTGTAAAGTCAGTATCACGAACGATAGTTTGATGCCAAGTACCATCTTGTTCTGTAAAGTAGCTAGCGCCGTAATAAATAGCCCAAGCATACATCACCAACCAAGTCCAATGAGTAAAGTGTCTTCTCAACTCTTCTCTTGGAGTGATTGACATCACTTTACGGTCACGAGATTTCCAGAGATAACCCCACAGAATACCTGCAGTAACTACTTCTAAAACGAATTCGATATACAGGAAGTTCATCCAGTATGTTTCGAACTCAGGTGCGAATGAGTCAAGACCAGCAGACCAGCCATAAACACCTTCGTACCAACGAACCCAAGCGTAAAACACGATGTAGACTAAAGAGCCTAATATCATATTTCTTACATTTAACAGCGGTGCTTCCGCAGCATCAGCTTTCACTGATTCAGTTGTAGCTGCCATTTCTACCTCCTAAAAATTAACAAAATCCCCAGTCTGATGACCAGGACTCTATAGTACATTTCCATTTTCCCACCCATCCTTATAATGAATCAGGATTAAAGTGCCACCAAGTCAATTTAGTGAGCTATCAGTCTACCAGCTCAAGCGCCCTTGTCAAGTCAAAAACAATTTGTAATTTCATATTTCTGTATATTTTTACGCCACCATTAATTTTACTCCGACACCTGGCTGTCTTATTTTCATCCAGTGTTATTCCTTACCCAGGCTCTTTAGTCATCTTGTTCGTACTTACGCCTTATCGCGTCATCACGCGCATCATTGATTTCTCTCATGATGCTGTTCACATCGGCCTGTTTATTACTGCTTTTGAAATAGCCGGTCAGCGCAATATCAGGCGTCAGATTTCCGCTCTCGTAAATCTTCCAGATTTCCCTACCATAGCTGGTTGTAAGCAGTTCAGGCGCAAAACGACCAAAGTAGGCTGCCAGATTATTAACATCACGCTCCAGCATTCTGGCGGCATTATTGTTAGCCGCCGCATCAACGGCCTGTGGCAGGTCGATAATTACCGGCCCATGCGCGTCAACAAGCACATTGAATTCGGACAAATCGCCATGGACAATTCCGGCACAGAGCATCCTGACCACTTCCTTAATCAATAAACCGTGGTACTCCAACGCTTGCTCGCCGGTCAATTCAAGATCATTAAGCCTCGGCGCCGCCGCACCGTGCTCATCGGTGACCAGCTCCATCAGCAATACGCCTTCGACAAAATTATAGGGTTGCGGAACCCGTACACCCGCAGCGGCAAGACGATATAAAGCGTCAACTTCGGCATTTTGCCAAACCTCTTCTTGCTGTTTGCGTCCAAACCGGGTGTTTTTTTCCATCGCACGAGCCTGCCGACTGTTTCGCACTTTGCGCCCTTCCTGATACAAAGCCTGCTTATGGAAGCCGCGCTTGTTTGCTTCTTTGTAAACTTTGGCGCAACGAATTTCACCTTCAGAGAGCACAACGTAAACAGCCGCTTCCTTGCCGCTTTTAAGCGGACGGATCACTTCATCGACGAGTCCATCGCGTACCAGCGGCTCTAGACTTTTTGGAGTTCTCATAACCGTCCCCTATATACTGCGCTGGAAAAGTTGGTTACATTTAATTTTAATGCGGTCATTCTTTCGCTCACCCTGATATGTAAGTTATGAACTGTAAGTCCGTATGAAGCTTCAGCGTGTCGATAACAACGCCATTGAGGTAGAAACAGTTTCAGTGTTCAATCTGGCCAATACGCCCAAGCCTGCCGCTCGCCCCATTGCAAAGCAGGCGGTTAACAAATAGCCGCCTGTTGGCGCTTCCCAATCCAACATTTCACCGGCACAAAACACACCCGGCATGGAGCGTATCATTAAGTGATCATCCAGCGCCTCAAAATCAATCCCGCCGGCACTGCTAATCGCTTCGGCTATGGGCCTTGCAGCAATCAGTGTAAGTGGCAAGGCCTTAATGACTGAGCATAATCGCACAGGATTATCAAAATCTGCCGCAGAAACTATTTCTCTAAGCAACCCGGCTTTAACGCCATCAATGCCCACTTGCTTACGAAGATAATTTGCCATTGATTGCTTACCTCGTGCTTGTGACATCCTGGCTATAAGCAATGGCGCAGCTTTATCGGGAACCAAGTCAAGATGAATGACCGCGCAACCTGTTGCCGCTATTTGGTCTCGCAACAGAGCCGACAGGGTATAAATTACTCCACCTTCAAGTCCATTTGCGGTGACTACTAATTCACCTTGCTGGCGGACATTAGCGCCTTCAGCATTGCAAAAAGATATACATACTGATTTTAACGGTTGCCCGGAAAACCGGTCACGAAAATGCTCACTCCAAGCTATGTCAAATCCACAGTTTGATGGCCGCAGAGGGGCAACCGAAACACCTCTGCTGACAAATAACGGCACCCACGCTCCGGTAGATCCGAGTTGTGGCCAACTGCCTCCACCCAAAGCCAGCACTACAGCATCGGCGTTGACTTTGCGCTCACCTTCAGGGGTGGCAAACTTAAGCGCAGTGTTTTCGCCGTCAGTCCAGCCGAGCCACTGGTGTCTCATATGAAAAATAACGCCAGCTGCCCGCAATCTATGCACCCATGCACGTAATAAGGGTGCAGCTTTCATCTCAGCAGGAAATATTCGCCCCGATGAGCCTGTAAAAACCTCAATGCCTAGCTCCTGTAACCACTCAAGCAGAGTTTGAGGTGTAAACGCCTCCAGCAAAGGCTTAATATTGTTGCGACGAACGCCGTAACGCGACAAAAAGTTATCGAATGGCTCAACGTGAGAAATGTTCAACCCCCCTTTACCGGCCATCAAAAGTTTACGTCCCACAGTAGGCATGGCATCATAAAGATCAACCTTTACACCGGCCTCAATTAAAACTTCCGCAGCCATCAACCCAGCCGGGCCACCACCGATAACGGCAACTGTTTGTGACATCACAGTATCAAATGAACTCGTCAATGCGTTACAGATAATCCGGCTCCCTAGTCTTAATTGAATGAGTTACTATAACCCTTGCATATAAATTGTGCGGATTTTAGCATTGGAAAGTGATCATTATACAATATCAATGGTTTTCTAATCATTTGCCATATTCAAGTTCGATTATTATGAACAAGCCTATTCTTTTATGAAATGCAGTCCTTTTACCCGTTTAAATAAATCACATGAAACTCGTTGCCACTAATATTTTTGCTGACATTCCTGAGCAATTACCAGAAGAACTACTTGAGTGTATTTACAAACAAGAGAACATCATCATTGAGCGCATTACTTCCAAGGGTCATATTACACCTGCCAGCCAATGGTATGATCAGATTGGGGATGAATGGGTAATACTGCTTCAAGGACGGGCAACGCTGTTCTTTGAAAAAAACCAGCAATTAGTCAGCCTGATCCCTGGAGATTATTTGTTGATTCCTGCACATACCCGGCACAGGGTTGAATGGACGCCTCCTGATTTGAATACCATCTGGTTGGCTATTCATTTATAAAATATAAATTCTTAAGAATGCAGCAATAATTTCAATCTTACCGTCGGGTTATTAGCTGTAAAGGCCGCGCCTCTCCAGGCAAAAAAAAAGCCCAAGCGTATAAGGCTTGGGCTTTAGTATTAAGAGCTTGGCAATT
>PMJA01000112.1:12331-13031 GCA_003158415.1 Methylobacter sp. | reverse complement strand
CATAGCTGAAGTCACCCATGTACACTTGATCCAGAGCCGCCTGTTCAAGAATAGCGACGCATTTTCCAAGGCTCGAATCATAAATATGAGGACTTTTAATAGTGCAACCGGGATTTGCGGCACGCAACTTTTCAAACACCGCATCACGCTGACGAACGGCGATGACCCTGTTCAATAACCTCCTAAAAAGTTTGAAAAGTTTATGCATCTATCTTTCTTTGCCCACACACTGTGTCAGTTCTTTCCCTATATCTGAAAAAGACATCCTTTTAAATGCGTCTATATAGGTTACGGAGCTTGCGTTATAAATCTGCGCGCCAAGATGTTTAGTGTATTCGTCTATTTTCCAATATCCCTCAAACATTCTACCCAAAGCATGAAATATTGCATCCATAGTCCAAATATTTTCTTCAGTTCCATCCATGCTCCAAGGTGTTAATTTTGCATCTTCATTATAAAAATGCTTATCTTTCACGCAAACACGGTTAGCATCATCTAAAGCAAGAGTCTCATGCCATGAATGGTCAGCGCCAAGCAGGATAATTTTTTTATAACCAAGGCGCAAAGATAAGAAAAGCGCGGGTATCAGAACATTTTGGGGAGTTGGCATGCACAGACCGAGATCGTACAATTTATTTGCAATGGTTTTTTTACCATCGAATGCAGTCGTATTATAAAAACTTAGGCTAATATTTTTATC
>PMJA01000112.1:0-12320 GCA_003158415.1 Methylobacter sp. | reverse complement strand
TGGGTCTGCGAATACATAATGTTTGGGCTGTATGTTTTCGTATAGATCAGTTTCCGCAAAATCGTTAACACAAAAAATATCGCCCATACGGAAAATTTCTAGCTCTTCGTTTATATCTGTATTTAGAGATGGCCCATTACCCAAGACAAAACAAACCGTGCTTCTTAGTGGATCATTCGACATCTTTGCAGGAAAACGAGATCTTCTTGCTACTCCCAGTAATAACCCAGCTGTCCTTATTAAATTTTTGATTTTACTCATCACTCTCAAAACCACACTCATTAAGTCTTGTCCTGGTAAAAATTACTTAGTTAAAGTAATAATCACCAACCACCCCAACCACCATCTACTGAAAAATTCTGCGCGGTAACATACCGGGATAAATCACTGGCTAAATAAGCGATTATTCCACGAAAATCATCCTCAGTCCCCATTCGACCCAAGGGTGTTTTGGCCTCATAACGTTGTACAAACTTTTCCGGCTGATTTCTAAAAATTCCGCCAGGTGATATCGCATTTACTCGCACTTGAGGAGCAATGGTCGTCGCTAGCCAACGAGTTAATTGGATAAGCCCGCCCTTTGAAGCGCCATAAGCAGCTGGATTGCTCATACTTGTACCCTCATACAAGCGCCAATCCGGGCCATACATACCGTAGATCGAAGCAATGTTGATAATACTGGCGCCCACTGCAGAGCTGAGCATTGGCGTTAACCGCTGACTAAGATCAAACACGGCGGTAAGATTAACCTCCAGCGCACGTCGCCAGGTATCGATGGACTGCTCCTCAAATGGAACACTCCATCCTTGCAATTCCGTGGTGCCACCGAAGGCAGCGTTATTGATGAGAATGTTAATGCCTTCGCCGCCGCTCTTTAGCCAATTTATTAACTCATCGCGCTGATCCTGCTGCTCCAGATCGCAGAACCGATGTTGAATTTTAATCCCCCAACGATCTGTCAATGTGTCGGTAAGGCACTGGAAATCCGTATCCGGTCGATCAACCAACACCAAATCGGCGCCCAGTTCGGCCAAAGTATCGGCCATAACTTTGCCCAATCCACCGGCTGCTCCAGTAATCAGCGCTCGGCGACCTTTAAGATTCATGAGTTCTTTAATCGTGGTCATAGTTTTGTATTTTTGTAATGAGACATTATGCCCTCTTTAATTGTGCTTCCTGAAAACAGGCTTGATAACAGGGCCGTTAAGATATTTATCGACGCCCTCATCCAAAGCTTGACGATAGATTTTAAAGGCTTGTTCAATGGCATATTCAGTTTCGGCAAGCTCTGCTTCACCGTGCCGATAGGACAAAGCAATCCACGGCATGAGTACGCCGTTGCTGATCATTTCTTGCGAGAACAAAGTACGTAGTCCTAATGAATTTGCTCCCGAAGCATCCAAAGTAAGATAATACGGTGAGCAGGGAAACCCACCCACCTTGAAACTGTTACTGATGCCATGCGCTTCTGCCTGACGCTGCATCATGGCAGTTAGTTTTCGACCATAGTCCCAAAGATGTTCAACCACGCTGTGCTGCTGCATGAATCGCATCGTAGCGACAAAAGCGCCCAAGCCGCACATCTCAGCACCATGCGTTGTAGATAAAAGAAATACCCGCTCCCTGCCTTCAAACTCAATAGAGCCCAGCTCCATGATTTCTCGTTTTCCTGCAACGCAAGCCACAGCAAAACCATTGGCCATCGCCTTTCCAAAGGTGCATAAATCCGGGGTGACACCATAAATATGTTGCGCTCCTTTCATATCCCAGCGAAACCCGGTGATCATTTCATCCAAGACGAAGACAATGCCGTGTACCCGACAGAGTTCTTGCACTCGCTGCAAGAAACCATCCTTGGGTTCTTCGGTAGCCGTAGGCTCCAAAACGACACAAGCGAACTGCCCAGGATGTTGCGCTATCAACGCCTCCAACGAGGCGATGTCGTTGTAGCCAAACATCTTGGTTTTCTCAATGGTTTCTTGCGGTATGCCACGCGTAAGCGGCGTCGAGCCGATAAACCAATCGTCATACGAAAAGAATGGTTGCTCTGCGCAACGCGCCACCATTTCTCTTCCTGTATAGGCACGAGCAAGCTTGACCGCCGCAGACACAGCTGTGGAACCATTCTTGGTGAATTTCACCATATCTACGGAATCAATCAACTCAATCAGCAACTCCGCCGCTTCCAATTCAATCATTGATGGTCGCGTCAGATTATTACCGTTTTTGATCTGCTCAATAGCTGCCGCGTCAATTTCATCTTCGGCGTAACCAATATTTACGGCACGTAACGCCATGCCGTAATCGAGATATTTATTACCCTCAGGGTCATAAATGTACGTACCCTTACCCCGAATTAGAATTTGCGGGGCGTTAGTTGGATACTGGTCGTAACCGCGCGAATAAGTATGCGCCCCGCCCGGAATAGCTTTTAATAATCGTTCTTGGTAATTCATGTGCAGCCTCCAGTCATTTTTTCAAGAGCATTTAATGTTTGGAGGACGTTATAATCATCTTCCAAAGAATTGGGATACAGCGCTTGATCTTTAGCGCGAACGGCGGCAACAAAATCTTGCATTTCGGCAATATAGGGTTCTTCGGGATTAATGTACCGGCTTTCAACTGTTTCATTGTCAAATTGGTATTCCTTCCATTCTTCCATTGAAATATTGATGTAACGCACGCTGTTTGTATCGGCACTGAAAACAATTTCCCCCTCGCTACCAAGAACACGCATTTCGCGAGTGGCTTTGGGACGTGAAATTACTTCCACTGTCAGGTTCGCAAGAACATTGCCGTCATAGCGAAGCAGGCAATGATAAATGTCGTCGATATCGGCTGACATATCCGTTAACTTTGCCCTGACGCATCCTAAAGCTTCAGCTTCGCCAAAAATATCATTCATCCATGTAAGCTCAAACGGAACAATTTCACGCGCCCCACCCGTTTCACGCGTGGACACATAAAACTCTTCAATTTTTTCCCACGGATGCCAATCGGGTAGATACTGACCGGTCTGGTAGTTGATATTCAAAACCTTTCCGATGGCGTTATCCTGAATAAGCTGTTTGATTTTCTTAGGGCCGGGATAATAACGCATCGTGCAGGATGGCACCATAATGATAGCGGTTCCTCTGATCTTCTCGCTTAGCTGCTTAATTTTTTCCGCATCGACTACAGAGGCTTCGATAAAGCAACTAATGCCATGTTCATACGCATAATAGGCATAGTGCATGTGAAGAGCGGGCGATGTCGAGATAACAAACACCTGCGGACTAAATGTGTTCATAGCGACATCCAAATCGTCAAAAACAGGAATGCCGTATTTCTCTTGGGATTCTTGCCTCCTATCAGATCGTGGATCAAACCCCGCAACATACTCTATTCCCAAGGCTTTGAGGTTACGCACCCTTCTTTTGCCCATTGAGCCAAGACCGATAACCAGGAATTTCATTTAATCTCCCATTCATATTTCATAATATTTTCAATTGCCAGAAAATCATAAATATCATCTATCTCATGACACTGATATCGCTTGATTATTCGATAAGTCGTACGCTGCGGGTAAAAAGATTTTTCTTCGAGCAGCGTTTTCGTTTTAACAATATAGGCAACCCCATAGGGAAAATAGGCAATGTTATTATCCTGTCTGCGAGTTACCATAACCAGCTCTTTGCAATAAGGCTCGATTTTATTATCAATAATTTTTTTCATGATAGACGGATGCTCATGCACTTCACCCAAACTAACGATGGCATCGAACTGATTTTCCATTGAAATGATTTTTTCAATCATCCTGTCAATATCGTCTTTCTCGCGCAAAGGCGAGGTGGGTTCCAACAATACTATGTAATCAAACTTCTTGCTCAACTCGTTTTCATAGAAGTCAATTGCATGCTTGATAGCATCAAAAGACGTTGCAATATCGCTAGCCAATTCAGGCGGTCTAATGAATGGAACAGATGCGCCAAACATTCGAGCAATGTCTGCGATTTCTTCGCTATCAGTCGTAACCATCACCTCATCAATATATTGACTGCCAAGTCCTGCCTCAATGCTCCATGCGATAAGCGGCCTGCCGCAAAGCGCCTTAATGTTTTTCCCGGGCAGTCCCTTGGAACCGCCTCGTGCAGGAATAATCGCGATGACACTTTTTCCATTGATCATTGACTTTGTCCTGTAGCCTTAATGGAGGCCTGACTGTTCGCCGACTGCAAATCATCCGGCCTCCCTACATCCAACCAAGGCTCGTGCATCGGGTAAGCCACCGTGCGCTTGCCTTTAGCCTGTAAGCGTTCAAACAGAGTAGGCATATCGCAATGGGCATTTGCTATCAAAAGATCCAACGCATCCGGGTCTAGCGCATAGACACCCGCGTTGATATGGCTGCGAGCCACCGGTTTTTCCTCGAAGCCGATAATTTCGACGCCTTGCATTTGCACGACGCCAAACGGGTGCTGCCATTCATACACGCGCACCGCCATGGTGGCGGCGGCAGCGTATCGAGTATGAAAATCAAGCAGTTCGCCATAGCGAATATCGGTAATAACATCGCCGTTGGTAACCACAAACGATGCATTAGGTTGCGGATTGAGCAAGCCCAGCGCACCTGCAGTGCCTAGCGGCGATTGCTCGCGCAGGTAATCGATCCGCACACCTAAACGCTCACCATTGCCAAAGTAATCTTCGATCATATTGCCTAGGTAATAAATGGCCAGCACAAAGCGACTAAAGCCCTCCAGCTTGGCCCGTTCGATGATGTGTTCCAGCATCGGCTTACCTGCCACGGACAACAAAGGTTTAGGGCAGCTCTCTGTGTGCGGACGTAGCCGCGTACCCATTCCGCCAGCCATGATGACCATCAGGTTAGGTCGCGCGGGCGGGGCGGTAATCTCATCCCAGAGATGCAAGCCCACAATATGGTGATGCTCATCGACCACAGGGATCTGCTGGATTTTATTTGCAACCATCAGTTGCAGAACCATATCACGCCCCATCTCAGGCGGCACCACCAGCGCATTGCGATGGATCAGGCTTGCAATTGGGCTATTGAGATCCAAGCCTTTGAGCAAGCCGCGCCTTATATCGCCGTCAGAAATCGTACCCTCCAACTCGTCGGCCTCATTGACCACGAGGACTATCTTGATCGCAACCTGATCAAGGTTGCGTATCGCCTGCTGAATGGTGGAGTGAGCGGGGAGAATAGCTTTGCGCCATATTGCTTCAGCTGAGTTCACTTTACGACCTTTCTCTCAACAACTGGAATGCCTCTGCCGCATTAAAGCCGGATGCAGCACCACGCACAGTTGCCAGCGCCCGTATGGCCTCAAGACTGCGCGGGAATGGGAATGCCCCTAACTCCGACGCGTAAATTTCCATAGCCTGCAATTTCCCTTCAAGGAAGAGCCCAATATCTACGAACACATTCGGACGAAAGCCTTGGTCGACGCTCAAACCGAAATCGGTCTCGGAAAGCGTTTCGTAGGCCAGAACGCGCTTAACAGAGGGATAGCGAAACCATTTTGTACAGCTTGCTGCCGCATCGAACACTATACGGTGATCGGTATGGACATCAGATGGGTGGGGTACAAAAACCTCTTCCGGCTCAAATGTCTTGAATACATCGGAAATCCCGGCAACCAAATCACCCATCGGTACTCGGTCAAGTTGGGTAGTTGGAAAATTGAGTNNCACTCCAGCCTGACTCGACCGAAATGGAAGTCACAATCAACCACGCCACTTTTGCACCCTCTGCTTTGCGCCGCAGCAGCGTACCTCCGACGCCGAGAACTTCGTCATCAGGATGGGGAGCAATGCAAAGTATTGTTTTACGCATAGCAATCCTTTCTATTTGCACTTAGCGGATCCTCAGTTTTTTTTACAAGCCCTGAAAAATCAATTGACTTAAGCAGTTGCATCGCGATATCGGAACTATTACCCTCTCCGTAAGGGTTTTTCATTGTGCGAAGTTTGATTTGAAAGTCGTCATTCAAAGTTGTTTGTATTGCAGAAAAGACACTCTCATAATTTCCATCAGCAAAGATAACATTTGAGCCGCAAAGTCGCCCTCGCTGCCTAACACCAACATTAATAGTCGGCAGCTTCAATGATGCCGCTTCAAGCAATCCTGCTGACGAATTCCCGACAATAATTTTCGAATTTCGAAATAGATTAATGAACTCACTGCGAGAAAGGTTTCGGTAAAACGTGACCTCACTTTTTAATGATAACTGCTCCAAAACCTGATTTAATCTGAAGTTTCCTGGGTCAGTGTTGGGCGCACCTAAGCAAACATGGAAGCCATGATCTATGAGCGCCTGCACTGATTTTTTTATATATTCGCCAGCCACTTCGATTTCTTCACTAATAGGATGAAAAATAAAAATCGCTAAGGGTGCCGTGTAGGCATGATTACTTGCTTCCATTTTTTTCAGAACAGTGGATAAGTCTAACACAGGTTCTTGAATAAACTTGTCGAGCGCGACGCTGCCAATTACGAATATTCTTTGTTCTGCCTCCCCCAAACTGATCAATCTCTTTTTATGTTCAATTACACTTACAAAGTGGACGGATGAAAGTTTGGACGTGGCATGTCTTATTGGGTTATCGATGTGGCCATCGGTAGAATGATCGCCTCCGAAAAAATGTACCGTCGGGATACCTAGAAATCCACCAAGCATTCCGCCAATCAGAACATCTTCACGATCACCTGCGTAGATAATGACATCGGGCGCAAATTTCTTGACAACGTCTATGCTGCCAGAAAGAAGATTGGAAGCGGTCTTCAGTCGTGATGATAGGCTATCAGCACTTATTAGCGTTTCAATCTCTGCCAATATATTCAGTCCATCATCATGTATGCTTGAAACCGTATATCCATGAGCAGGGGAAAGGTGGGCTCCAGAAACCAGAAGCTGTAGCTCTACATCTGGATCTGCATGTAGCAACTTATAAAGTCTGCTCATGAGATCGTATTCCGATCGAATGGAAGTGATAGCAAGAATTTTGCGCATATCTAAAACACGTCAGAAAGGCACATTTGCCTGTTAATAATAGAGGGGTCAAAGTGTTTGTTTATGGGCAATCCCCCAAATTGATACTTGAATGCCATGAAATCGCGGAATTGAATATCTTCACTTTTTATCAATATGTTTATATTTTTCTTTTCCGGCAGTTTTTCTAAGTCCTCTGCGGCATCAAAATACATTACATCAATTGCGCCTTCGAATTCTTTGTATAGAAGTCCGTCATCCCAGACATAATTGGCTCCCGGTCTTGACATTCGCCACCTACGAGTTTTTGGATCGTGCAAATTAAGAGAAAAGGCATTTTTTGAGATCGACAGGAGCGAAGTCTTTTTCTGTAACAATTGCGCTTTGCTAATATTTGCAACATAGTCGGCTGGCGGCAATATCCAATTTAATCTTTTCTTAACCCCAGGAGTGGAGTTTGCGTTGGGGAAACCCATAATAAAATCAACCCCAAGATCAAATGCAACTTTAGAGTTTTCAATCCCCAACTTGGGAAACAAACCAAACTTTCGATGGCTCTCGGAAACCATGGCTGTCATAACCAAGTATGACTTAAGAGCCTCGTTTCCCAAACAGAGCGGCATCGGCATAATTGCATAGTGACCAACTAAGCGACTCCCTTCATAGCAAAGTGTCACAATTGGCTCACCATTTGGATTTTCAATATATGCCCAATTCCACAGGTCACCAAGTTGACGACCACCAAAGCATTCAAAAAAAAGGGAATTAATTTCAGATTGGTGTTTCAAAAGATCTTGTTTGTTGCTTATAGTTATTATTTCCATTTTTAAACCCATTAAACATTACCAACGCCCC
Organism: Methylobacter sp.; assembly: GCA_003158415.1. GTDB lineage: Bacteria > Pseudomonadota > Gammaproteobacteria > Methylococcales > Methylomonadaceae > Methylobacter_C. The sequence continues at coordinate 4,473 of PMJA01000112.1, read as the reverse complement.
TATATAACAAGACATAGCATGATGCAGTATAACAGATACCGTCTTTAATCTTTGCTGGTCGGCATATAAAGCTCAGCCTTACCAGAAATTACTGTTTTTCCAGACACGCTGCATCAGTAATAGTTTGAGAATACGAAGCGGCCATTCCTATCTCTATGTCCTCAAGGCTAAAACCACCACAACTTAAATTGTCCATTCACATAACCACTTATCTTGAATTGCTACGGCTCTTGGATGCCTTGCCTGACCTATGACCCAGCGCAGTAGGCCGTATTCGGCGCGAGTGCCGGTAATGACACAGATTTTCCTCATAACACACTGATCCGGTATTGTTGCAAACGGCTATTGGGTTTATTGGGAATGGTGTACTCAATGCGCTTGGCCGCTAGTAGCTCCCGTATGACTTTATTGAGCTGCCCCGACACTTCTTTTTGGCCTAACAATGAGGAAATTTCGGCTTTACTGGCGGGCTTGATTGCCAAAAGTTGTAGCACTCGGTTCTCTAGTGGCTGTAACTCTGGCTGTGACTCTGGCTTGGTTTGCCCGATCTCAAGACGACGAATCACGACTTTAAACTGATTACCTCTCCGGTCGTCAATCAGCTTGATGGGTGGCCAAGCCTCGGTCGCACGGGGAATGCCGCTACCCAAACCACGATACGGAAGCATATAAAACGCATGAGAGGCCAGCGTCTCGACGTTTGTAAAGTCGCGTTTGAACTGGTGGTGGCTGTCTTCACCACGAGCGAGGATTGCAAAAAGTTCAGCTTTGTTCATATTAATTCATCAGCTTGATAGTTACGCTGTGCAACCTGACCAATAAACTCATCCCAGCGCATCGGTGAAATACCGGTGCCGGGACGCTTGGCGGTTATGTTTTCGGCGGTAAATACTTCACCCGCTTTAATTGCCCGAATGGCGACCAATGATTTACGGGCGATGGGTTTGTTCCTTACTTCACTCGGGGTAAGGCGCTTGATGCCATCGCCCAGCGCTATTTCAATATTGCGTATGGCTGCGATCATGGCCTTGAGTTCTTCCGGCTCAAGACTAGCCTTGTGGTCGGGGCCGGGTAAATTGCGATCCAGCGTAAAGTGTTTTTCGATGACACAAGCGCCCAAGGCGACAGCGGCAATCGCCACCTCAATGCCGGACGTGTGGTCAGAATAACCCACCGCTACACCAAAAGCGGTATGAATGCTCTGCATGGCGCGGAGGTTCACTTCGTCCATAGGCGTGGGGTATTCAGTGGTGCAGTGCAATACGGTAATATTGGCTCGCGGCGTACCGGCTTGCCCAAGCACGTCGATTGCCGCCTCAATCTCGCCCATCGTCGCCATGCCGGTGGAGAAAATAACGGCTTTACCGAGCTGGCCGATATGGCGCAAATACGGTAGGTTGGTGATTTCACCGGAAGGAATCTTGAAATGATCCTGACCAAGACTCACCAGCAGATCAACGCTTTCAATATCAAAACCGGTAGAGAAAAAGCCGATGTTACGGGCAGCACAGTGGGCGATAAGTTCATGGTGCATATCAACGGTAAGTTCCAAGCGGCGAAGCATCTCGTACTGGGATTCTGTGCTATCTGTTGTCTGATTCTGGTAGTCAGCCTTTTTGGCGGCGCGCGTGACTTGGCGATTGGCGTTGAAGGTCTGGAACTTGACGAGATCTGCACCGGCTTCCGCTGCCGCATCGATCAACTGCTTGGCTAACTCAAGGTCGCCGTTATGATTGACGCCTGCTTCAGCGATGCATAATACTTTCATCCAAATTCCTCTTATTTCTTTCTCAGACAAATAAGTGTCTGGGGGCCAATTCTTGAACCTTGCAAAATGTCATCAGACTCTGAAAATAGTCGCATTTTCTCATCTAGATCAAATGCTTTTTCACCAGCAATATAAGGTGACAAACAGCGGGTAAGGTAGAAATAGGTTGAGAAATCGATCACCTCAATTACCGAAAAATCCTCACTGAGTAATTCAAGTGTTTCGTCATAATCCAAATACGTATTATGATAAGGCTCTGCCAGAAGTGGCAACCCAACCTTGTTTCGATGCGAATTTAAATTATCAAAGCCTTGCTTATAGCACTCCAGCATAAAAAAGAAACCTCCCGGCAATACCGCCTTGGCAATCTTATTAATGCATTCTGACTGAATTGACCATTCACCCAAATTAATTATAAATCTCTTACTAATGACTGCATCATAAGTTCCGGGGACATCTTCAGAAAGCAGATCAAGGTGCTGAAATATGAGCTTGTCACTTTGCCTTTGCGATGCCCTAGATAACATTTCATGTGAATAGTCAAACCCTACAGACTCACTTGCATACTTCGAAAAATACTGGGTATCGAATCCATCGCCGCATCCAAAATCAGCCAGCATCATGTCTGAAGAAATATTGGCATGTGCTTTGAGAGAGGCAATTATTGAATTTATTTCAATACTCCGCAAATTTACATCTTTCAGCGATTCGACTTGCGAAGTCTCCCAATGTTCTTTGGTAAGTTGTAATTTATTGTTGATATCCATAGTTATTCTACGATTAAATAAAAATCAGGTGTGTGCTAATGAAGCACTGCTCGGAATATTTATCAAGCACTGCGAAAGCAACTGAGCGACGGTCAGATCCATACGCGGACAGTCCTTGAACGGCGTTAACTCGTGCATCAGTATCCAAGCCGGGCGCGTCATGAAACCGGCGTCATTGGTGGCCTTCAATAGAACGTCCCGCTGATCAGCTAATTCCACGTCCAGCAACAACGTTTGCAGCCAATAATTACTTTGGCATTGTTCAGGCTCCGCCATCAGTTTGACGTCCGCCACCGGTGTAAATGCCGTCTGGTAACGCTGAAACAATTCCCTTTTTGCGGCGAGCATCGCGGGCAATTGTTCCAACTGGGCGCAGCCCAAGGCTGCGTTCAAGTTAGGCATGCGGTAGTTATAGCCTATTTCATCGTGGCGATATTCCCAGGCGTGCGGCAACTTGGCAGTAGTAGTCAGGTGCTTGGCATGGCGTGCGAGTTCTGCGTCGTTGGTCAATATTGCCCCGCCGCCGCCGGTAGTGATGGTCTTGTTGCCGTTGAAGCTCAGTGTGCCCATCAACCCGAAAGTGCCGGTATGCCGACCGTGGTAGTAACTACCCAGGGACTCGGCAGCATCTTCGACCAAGGCAAGATTGAAATCATGGGCCACAGCCAGCAAACCATCAAGATCAACCGGGTGACCGAAGGCGTGCATGGGCACCAGGGCCCGTATGACCCGTCCGGTGGCGCGATTGACGCATTGGCTGGCGCGTTGCTCGGTGTGGCGGGTCAAATAGTCTCGCAGCTTTGCGGCATCCACGCCTAGGGTGCGCGCTTCGCTATCGACAAAATGCGGCGTGGCGTTGCAATAACTGACGGCATTGGCCGTGGCGACGAAGGTGAGCGCGGGAATCAGGACTTCATCATCGGCCTTAACGCCTGCGAGCTTCAACGCGATGTGCAGGGCCGCCGTGCCGTTGACCATCGCAACAGCGTGTTTGGCGCCGATAAAGGCGGCCAGCTCGGCCTCGAAGCGATCGACAAACTTGCCCACCGACGAGACAAAGGTGGAATCGAGACACTCTTTAAGATACAGCCACTCGTTGCCGTTGAAACTGGGTTCGTGTAGCGCTACAGGCCCGGCGCCAACAACGGCACGTATGGCGGCGACAACTTGCTCAGGCAGGGATAAGGGTGTGTTCACGGCGTTCACAGGTTATAGATATCCGACTTGTAGCCGCGCAGATTGTCGGGCAGTGTGAACCATTCGGCGGTTTCCGCCAAGCCCCGCTTGAAGCCCTCGCGACCGCCATAGCTGGGCTGCCAGCCGAAGAGTTGCCGAGCTTTGGCGTTATCCGCCCACAAACGCTCTACCTCGGAGTTTTCGGGGCGCAAACGGACTTCATCTGTGATGATCTCGATCTCGACGTTCATCACCTCGGCAATCAACCGGGCCGTGTCTCCGATGGAAATCTCGAAATTGCTGCCGAAGTTGACCACTTCGCCCAAACCCTGCTCGGAATTCAGCGCAGCAATAAAACCGGCTACCGTATCCTGAACAAAATTAAAATCCCGCGTGGGCGATACCGCGCCAAGTTTGATCTGACGCTGTCCATTGGCGATCTGGGTGATGATGGTGGGAATCACCGCACGGGCCGACTGACGCGGGCCATAGGTATTGAAAGGCCGCGCAATCACTACCGGCAGTCCGAAAGAGGCGTAGAAAGCATAGGCCATCTGATCCGCTGCGATTTTGGTGGCCGAGTACGGCGACTGTCCCTGCAAAGGGTGCTCTTCGGTAATCGGCACAAAACGTGCCGTGCCGTAAACCTCGCTGGTCGAAGTATGGATCACCCGCTTAACCCTCAGTTCACGCGCCGCTTGCAGTACATTTAGCGTACCTTTGACATTGGTGTCGACATAGGTGTCGGGCGAATGGTAGGAG
>PMJA01000387.1 GCA_003158415.1 Methylobacter sp. | reverse complement strand
AAAACTGGGATGGCTGTTTTCATATCCGCCAAGGAATGCGATATGGCGGTGACCTTGTTCGATCAAGTAGTTGGCAATTTTGTAGCCAGCCTCGAAATTTTTAATCACCACAGAGTCAAAATTGCCTTTGTCATTGCGAACATCCACCAAAACGGTCGGCAGGCCGATCTGTTCGAGGGCAGTACCAAACATTTCGTTGACGCGAATGCCGACCAGTAATACTGCATCGATGGCATCGTTTAACATTAAGCGGGGGGTTTCAAGCGGGAAGCTGTCGCTATCCACGCGAACCGCCGACAACATGAGCAACAGATTGTGGAAACGACAGTTCTCTTCAATCCCTGCCAGTACTTGTGAATAAAAAACATTGCTGGTAGGGGGAATAGGATCATCATCCTGGGATTTGACAAAGACCCCGAGCTTCCGGATCTGCGGGGATTGTTCTCGTTTATGTACAGATGCTTTGGGCTTACGCTGATAGCCCAACGATTGGGCCGCGTGGAGGACTTTACGCCGGGTTTCGTGAGGAATTCCTGGTTTTTGGTTGAGCACCAAAGAAACAGTGGAGAGCGAAACTCCACTTTGTTTAGCGATCTCAGCCATTGAAACAATAGATGATTTTTCAGCCATGGAAACCTTATCGTATGAGTATATCTGCCATACCTTTTATATTATATATGCTAATTTTATTAAAATCAATAGGGTTTTACTAATAGGGTGTGTCCTAAAGTTTTGGGGGATCGCTCCGGCGATAAAGGGCCCTATTGAGCTTGAAATTACGCCAGGGATTAGGTTTTGGTTGGGCAGGTACTTTTTTCTGAATAACTGGCATTGGCAGATCGAGTAGCCGCCAGTTTTCCAAATGTTTGATATAGGCTCTTTCCTGCCGCCTTTTCCTTCGAGACAAGGTTGTTTGTTGTCGCAGCTTTCGTTCGATTTTTGGCCATTCTTCCTTCCAACGATCACTGCATAAGATATTGCGAATGGTCAGCATTGGATTGACGTTGTTTTCTGCCCAATGCATCCCAGCGCCTTTCATGCGTGCCTCAACCACTACCTTGTTGCCACTCTCGACAATGCCACTCCCGATTGGCCAGCCCTGTGCCTGAAACAGCGGATAACGCAGGTGTTGCTTGCGCTTTTCGAGATAAGCCAAATGACCTGAGATTTCCTGTTTTTCCGGAAATTTCTCTTGCAAATCCCTAATTTCAGCCAAAATTTCATCCGGCCCGGTATGTTTGAGTTGATGCAAATGCTCATCCAGCCATGCATGGGTCTCGGCCGTGTTTTCTCCGTACAGACTGGCGCCAATTACCCCTATATGCTCAGCTGCGTGTGCAAAGTCCAGTATGCGTATGGCTTGCGGGCAATGATGATCGATAAAGCCTTGTTCCCATTCTGCGCCATCCATCACGGCCACCACCTGTCCTGCATTTTCAATTCCGCGACGATGGGTTTCTACCAATGCCAGACGATCAAATGTTTCTGCATTTACTTTCCGAGAAAAATACGATAATTGCCTGGTATGAACCACTTGCTCTCCGCGTTCTTGCTTCGGAGGCTCCACTTCACCGATGACCAATGTCCTGACTTCGGCCCAGATCCCGTGTAACAATGGAACCATCGCTCCATCGGCACTGATTTGCATTCTGGCTGCTCCGGCAGGTGCCAGGGTTGCTTTTTTCTCCAGTTCATCTACTGCCTCGTTTTGCAGTTGTTCATAAGCTGCACCAGCTCGTTCTGTATACTGTTGACCTACATTTTTGTTGACCGTTATCCCCAACAAGTCTTCCATAACTTCGCTTGCCCTTTGAAACGGCATCCAGCCACACAATCTCACCAAGTTTTCATGGCCGCGCGGGGTCAATTCGCCTTCCAATAATTCCAACTCTTCATCCAGGGGGAAAAATCCCTTCGCCACACTTAGGACATACTCCGTATTCTCGATTCAGTTCAATTTCCTGCCCCCCACGGGTTTGTAGGTGCCGTTTTCGCTTCCCTTTCTTTTCTAACTTTGTTCCGCATTCCGGGCAGACTGGTACATTTCCGGCTGTCTCCCACTCTGCGGCTTTACTCATCATGGCCGTGTCCGAGAGCATGCGGGCTCGCATGGCCGCCAATCGTTCGTCTACTTCTGTTTCTATTTCTCGAAAGGTTGCATGCGGGTGTTGCTGTCTCCATTCCAGCATTCCGCTGATCGCCTCGTCTCCCATCACTTTCCAGTTCTTTTCCAGTTCAGGTGTGTTCATTTTTCTCCTTCCGTCTCTTTTATTCTATTCCTTTTCCCCAAAACTTTTAACCACACCCTTTTTAAATATTGCTCAAAAACCCCAAAAGATCCAGGCGGAGGGTCAAGCTGTCGTTGCGCAGCGGCTATGTATGAAATAACTGTTGACAGCTCCAGAATCAAAGGACTTCCCATACAAAACACGGTTTGTATGGGAAGTCTTGATCTACTTGCTGAAAAGCTTACAACGCGAGGGTTTTACTATGGTACAGCGAAC
>PMJA01000164.1 GCA_003158415.1 Methylobacter sp. | reverse complement strand
GCGATAACGTATGTATTTAACCGGGCAGCGATCCAGCCAAGGCAACAGGAACAGTACGATGATAGAGCTGCCCATGGCAATAACCCCTGCGAATTTATCAGGAATCGCTCTTAACACAGAATAAAACGGCGTGAAATACCAGACCGGGGCAATGTGTTCCGGCGTTTTCATGGGATCGGCGGGAATAAAGTTGGCGTGTTCGAGAAAATAACCGCCCACTTCCGGCATATAAAATATCACCGTGGCAAAAAACAATAAAAATACGCCCACACCGACGATGTCTTTAACAGTGTAGTAGGGATGAAAAGGAATGCCATCTACAGGATGTCCCCAGGGGTCTTTGGAGTCTTTGATTTCTATGCCGTCAGGATTGTTGGAGCCGACTTCATGCAGTGCGACTAAGTGCATGAAAACCAGCATGACCAAAACCAAAGGCACGGCAATAACATGGAACGCGAAGAACCGGTTCAGCGTTGCATCGGCAATGACATAATCGCCTCTGATCCATAGCGACAAATCATCGCCGATAACAGGAATAGCGCTAAACAAAGAAATAATGACCTGCGCGCCCCAGTATGACATTTGTCCCCAGGGTAATAAATAGCCCATAAACGCTTCGGCCATTAAGGCGACAAACAGCAACATGCCGAAAATCCAGATCAGCTCGCGCGGGTGCTTGAATGAACCGTACATGATACCTCTGAACATGTGCAGGTAAATCACGATAAAAAATGCAGACGCGCCGGTTGAATGCATATAGCGCACCAGCCAACCCCAGGGCACATCACGCATGATGTACTCTATGGAATCGAATGCCAGTTTTGCATCCGGTTTGTAGTTCATGGTGAGCAAAATACCGGTAATAATTTGGTTGACTAAAACCAGTAATGCTAAAGAACCGAAGAAGTACCAAAAATTGAAGTTTTTGGGCGCATAGTAGTGCGCCATGTGATCATTCCAGAACTTGGTTACCGGGAATCGATCCAATACCCAATTGCCACACTCAGTTAAACGGGTTGGTTTCATGCTGCTTTCTCCTCTGAGGGTTCGCCTACGATTATCCGTGTATCGGTAACGTAGCGGTAAGGCGGGATTTCCAGGTTAGTAGGCGCGGGTACGCCACGGTAAACACGGCCGGCCAGATCAAACCAGGAGCCGTGACAAGGACAGAAAAAACCGCCTTTCCACTTGTCGCCGAGGTCATTAGGCGCTATTTCCGGGCGGAAGGTGGGTGAGCAGCCTAAATGTGTGCATAAGCCCACGGCTACAAAAATTTCCGGCTTAATGGATCTCCCCGGATTTTTACTGGAGGGCGGCTGATCGCTTTCATTAGAAAGCGGATCTCTAAGCTCGCTATCCAGGGTTTTTAAGGTGGTAAGCACTTCAGGTGTTCTATTGAGTATCCATACCGGCTTTCCTCGCCAGGCAACTCGAATCAGTTGTCCGGTTTCCATTTTGCTAATGTCAACTTCAACCGGTGCTCCAGCCGCCATTGCTTTGACACTAGGCTGCATTTGAGCAAGAAAAGGAACAGCTAAATAGCCTGTACCGACAGCGCCAACCACGGTTAATGCCGAGGTTAAAAACTGGCGTTTGGATTTATCGACGCCTTTATTATTCATTATGGAACTCTCCTGATTATATCGGTGGCTTTACAGCGCATTCTTATTGTCGCGCCAATATACCACTAGACGGCAGTTGATTTGAAGTGCTTATAGAGAATTGTTTGAGATGATGGCATGTTTTAGATGACGTGGCTGCACAGTATTGCGCGCTAAACAATATAGGCCAATGCATTAAAATAGTATTCCGACAGTATTGGCGTGGAAAAATAGCCTGATTTAACAGCACTGACCGGACAAGAAAAAGATGCGCTCATTTTGTAATCTTTCCAAACGGATGTCGTTTTTATGGCACTATAATATCGGCAGATAGAACGGCTTATCTTGTTTTGATGAGGTCAGCGCCATAAACAAGTAAAAAGCGGTGCTAACAGAGGCCAAGCATCACTGCCCACAGTTAAGCGGGAGTGCAACGGCTTTAGCCGTTGTACTCCTGTTTTATAATAACGTGTTACTGCCGACGGTAAAACAGGCAGCCTAAGAATCGCCAGGGATTCCGCTTAAAAATGAGTTCTTTTGTACAAACAAACTAAGCCGCTACTGCTATTCGCCCTTTTGGTGCTGCTACTACATATTATGACGATATTATGGCTGCGAAAACCTGCGGACTTATCCAGTGTAGCGGATACTCCTGTGCCTTTAAGTGTGGAATTAATCACCTTGCCCGGCAAAGACAGCAAAAAATCCGCTGTGACGCCTCCGCCCGCTCCGCCTCAACCTAAGCAGAAGCCTCAACCTAAACAGAAACCTCAGCCTAAACAGGAATCGGAACCCAAGCCGAGTCCTAAACCGGCGCCTAAGAATACGCCGGTAAAAGAAAAGTTGCCGGATGTAGGCGAGATTGAGCAGTTAATTAAGTCACGATCCGTCAAGCAGGTTGCCCAGAGTGTTCAATACCAACCTGACCGGCAATCAGCCCATGCGGTGTCCTCGGCGATAGTCATGCCGCCGCCCGGTCATGCGATGGCCAAGGACAATTTTCCTGTCAGCGATATTCATAATCCCAGCCCGGAATATCCGGAAATGGCGGTGTTCCTGGGCTATCAAGGCGATGCGATCATACGGATTAAGGTTTCCGCCCAGGGTTTAAGCGAAGGCGTTGAAATATTACGCAGCAGTGGTCATAAAATTCTTGACGAATCAGCCGTCAAAGCTCTGAGACATTGGCGATTTACCCCCAGCAAGCACGGCAATACCCCCATGTCCGATTCGGTGATTATCACGGTCAGTTATGTGCTGTATCATAAAGATAATTAAGCCGTTCCGCATTCAGCAACTCAATAACCGGCTAGGTTTCAGGGCGTATGCCGCGCCAGATAAAAAAGGCTTCCGCCGCCTGCTCGACCAGCATCCCTAGACCATCCAGGCTTTTTTGCGCCTGCTTTTCCTGCCCCCAACGGACAAAAACCGTCGCTTCATTGCTGTAGGCCAGATCATAACACACACCGTTTTGGGCGAGTAACTCATCGGGTAATGGCGGTAACTGTCCGCTTAAACTGCTTGAGGTTGCATTGATAATCAAATCGAACTGCTTGCTTTTTAAATCATCAAAGCCGCAACCTTCGATGCAACCTTTACCCTGAAACTCCACCGCCAAATCAATTGCTTTAGCTATCGTGCGGTTAGCGATAACGATGGTTGTCGGCGATTGCTCCAGTATGGGCGTGATGATGCCACGACTGGCGCCCCCCGCGCCCAATATCAGGATGCGGCATCTAGCCAACGTGACACCATGATTGACTGTTAAATCCGTTACTAAACCGATGCCATCGGTGTTGTCGCCCAGCACGGAACCGTCCGCCTGTAACGCCAGGGTATTGACGGCTTTTGCTGTATGGGCGCGCTCCGTTTTAGCATCGGCATAAGCCCAAGCCAGTTCTTTCAGCGGAACCGTGCAATTCAAACCCTTGCCGCCGCCAGCAAAAAACTGCGCCACGGCAGCCTGAAAGTGCTCGGCGGGTACGTCTTGGGCGCTGTATACTAACGTTTGTCCCGTTTGCTCGGCAAAAATCGTATGGATGCGCGGCGATTTGCTGTGCTTGATGGGATGGCCGAAGACGGCGTAACGGTCTGTTGATGTCATTCCTGCAACCACCGGGCGACAGATTTGGCGTAATAAGTCAAAACAGCGTCGCTGCCCGCGCGTTTAAACGCCAGCAAGGATTCCAACACCACTTGTTTTTCATCCAGCCAGCCGTTCATGGCCGCTGCTTTAATCATCGCATATTCGCCGCTGACCTGATAGGCAAAAGTGGGTACGCCGTACTGCTCTTTTACCCGACGTATAATGTCCAGATAAGGCATGCCGGGTTTAACCATGACCATGTCGGCACCTTCCTGTAAATCCAATTGGATTTCGCGCAGGGCTTCATCGGAATTGGCCGGATCCATTTGATAGCTGTATTTATTGCCTTTACCCAAATTTCCGGAAGAGCCCACGGCATCCCGGAACGGGCCATAGAAGCCGGACGCATATTTAGCGGAATAAGCGAGTATCAGCGTGTTGGTATAATTTTGCGCTTCCAGCGCCAGTCTTATCGCGCCGATACGACCATCCATCATGTCCGACGGGGCGACTATATCGGCACCGGCTTCGGCATGAGATAAGGCTTGTTTGACTAAAACATCTATGGTTTCATCATTCATAACATAGCTGTCTTGATTAATCAGCCCATCCTGACCGTGCGACGTAAAAGGATCCAGCGCCACATCGGTAATAACGCCTAAATCGGGGAACGCTTTTTTTAGCGCCCGTACACTGCGTTGGGCCAATCCGTCAGGGTTATAAGCTTCGGCGGCATCATCCGACTTTTTATCGGCGGGCGTAACCGGAAACAAGGCGATGGCGGGAATGCCCAGACGGTAGATTTCTTCGGCTTCTGTCAGCAGCACATCCAGAGAGATCCGTTCTACGCCCGGCATGGAGGCAATGGCTTGTCTTTGATTGACGCCTTCAGTGACAAAAACCGGGTAAATCAGATCATCAACAGACAAGCGGTTTTCACGCATTAATCGCCGGGAAAAATCGTTATATCGCATCCTTCTCATGCGTGTGCCAGGAAAATTAATGTTATTATAGGTCATCTTGATCCTACTAATGGGTTTAGAAAAAAATCAGAATCTCAGGTCTGAGCGGGTGGGCATGAGATCTCTGATCCAAAGATTTATTGTATCAGGGAATGTGCTCACTGATATTTGAAATTAGAGCAACCATATACTGATTTGAACTTAGAGGGTTTTATGAACGTTAAACGCTACACATTATTTGGTTTTTTTGCGGTATTGATGGCATTAATGCCTGTTACACGCATCATGGCGGCTGATCTATTGCCTCCACAACAAGCCATAGAAACTGCTTCGACAAAATTGCAAGCAAAAATGCAGGATAAGGTCTTTATTAAGGATTTTGCTAAAGTTAATAAGTTTGTCAATGAAACCATTTTGCCGCATACCGATTTCGATAGAATTTCCTCGTTAGTCCTGGGTAAGTTGTGGAAAACCGCAACAGCTGACGAACAGGCCCGTTTTAAACAGGAATTTCAAACGCTATTGGTAAGAACTTATTCCCGCGCCTTTGTCGAATTCAAAGACTGGTCGATTCGTTTTTTGCCGCTTGAAATGGAAGAGGGCGCAACCAAAGCTATCGTAAAGACAGAAGTTTTACAGCCAGGCCTACAGCCTGTTGCCGTGCATTACCGCATGTTGCTGAGTGACGGCGAATGGAAAGCTTACGATATTCTGATTGAAGGCGTCAGTCTGGTGACTAATTATCGCACGACTTTTAGCAACGAAGTTCAAACTAAAGGTTCATTAAACGCGGTTATTGATAGTCTGGCAAAACGCAATACCGAAGCGCTGGCGGCAAAAAGTTCGTAAGTTTTAAATGATTGATTATCAACCATTATACAATACCTTGCTGGATGCAAAAGCCGATGCCTGGGTTCAATTATTGCCGCAACAGCTTAACAGTGCGTTTGAATCAACCCGGCATGGCAACCTGGAAGAATGGACGGCTGTAATTGAACGCCTGCCAAATTTAACTACAACGCACCGTTTGTTAGATACCGACGCTGTGCAGATAGGACGACCGGATGACTTGCCGGATGCCGTTAGAATGGAACTTAAACATCAGCTTAAGGCATTGCAGCCCTGGCGTAAAGGGCCTTATGACTTATTCGGTATTAATATCAATACCGAATGGCGGTCGGACTGGAAATGGGATCGTTTAAAAAACCATATCACGCCGCTAAACCATCGTCTGGTATTGGATGTAGGCTGCGGCAATGGCTATCATTGCTGGCGTATGCTGGGCGCCGGGGCAAAAATGGTGGTCGGCATAGACCCCTTGCTGCTCAACGTCATGCAGTTTCAGCTGATCAGAAAACTGTATGGTGCAGCGCCGGTCTACGTCTTACCTTTAGGCATAGAAGAACTGCCAGTCGGTTTAAAAGCGTTTGATACGGTATTTTCAATGGGCGTGCTTTATCATCGCCGCTCGCCTATCGATCATCTTATGGAATTAAGAGGCTGCCTGCAACCCGGCGGCGAGCTGGTATTGGAAACGCTGGTCATAGACGGCCTGTTGGGTGAGGCGTTATTGCCTGAAGGCCGTTATGCCAGTATGCGTAATGTCTGGTTTTTGCCCAGTTGTGACACCTTAATAAGCTGGCTGAAACGATGCGGATATAAAAATATCCGGTTGATTGATGTCACCCCAACCAGCATTGAAGAGCAGCGTAGCACCGAATGGATGCCGTTTCATTCGCTCAAGGATTCTCTAAGTGCAGAAAATCCGCAATTAACCTGCGAAGGACTGCCGGCCCCAAAACGGGCTATTATTATTGCCAATAATGCTTGAAGACGTTAAAAACTGACAGTTTAAACAGCTAATTGCAGGAGGACATAGATAGCAATCAGGATACCGTGCAATAAGCTGGTAAATAGTATGGAATTACCGTTGCATTTCCAAAATAATCCGCTAAACTTGCCCCTGAATATCTTTGTTAGGTTGGCTTCAATAACAAAGGTATTTCTCTGGGTAATTTAATTTTTTATAGGGGAAGAATTATGAAAAAGATATTAATGCTGTTATTTCTGTTTGTCGTTAATTCCATGGCTATAGCCACGCCCGTCAACGTTAATAGTGCTGATGCAAAGACCATCGCGGACGCTTTATCGGGAATTGGTCAGAAAAAAGCCGAAGCTATAGTCAAATACAGAACAGAAAAAGGCCCGTTCAAAACAGTAGACGATTTGACCAATGTTTCCGGCATAAGCAAAAAGATCCTCGCTAAAAACAAAAACGACATCTTGTTGAGCGATGCGCCCACGCCTGAGCCAGCAACACCTGTAGCCGAACCCAATGCGCCAGCACCTGCTCCAGCTGTCGAACCCAAGAAAGACGACCAACCAAAATAAATAGCGATTAGCCACGCAAAAATCCGGGCTTGCTTGTTTATACTTACAGGGCAGGCGGGTGTTAACACCCGCCTGCCCTGTTTTATTTGGTTCGCTCGTGTAGAGAGAAAGCAGGTACAAATGACCCGAAAATATCAACTGTAAGAGGCGTTGAATATGCTACAAAAAACTTTTTTTACCGCAGCCCTCCTAGTCGCCATGATCCCTATTGGTACGGCGGGGACTATCAGCAAGGGGGCTTGGTCGCCCAGTGCTTGCGGCACTGAACCCGAAGTTCCTGTTGTCAATCAGGACAGCGTTGAGACCTATAACCAAAGCATCACGACGATCAATGAATGGCAGCAAAAAGCCAATGCCTATAACGCTTGCGTCATTAATGAAGCCAATGCCGACAACGCAGTCATCGCCAAGGCGGCGACTGAGGGGCAGAACAAATTTCGGGCGGTGGTAGAAAAGATCAAGAGCGCTACGGATGCCGCCAAAGCTAAGTTGGATAGTAAATAAAATTGTAAACGCTTTTTCAAAATAATTATGACAGATACTGTGACTGAAGTCGGTGAGTTTTTCAATGCCTGGGCGATTTACCGCAAAGTGCTGGATAACAATTACATGCGCCATAGAGAAATCTATCTGTCCCTAGCTGCATGGCTGCATGAGCACTGGGCGGCCCGCTCTTTTAAATTACTGGATTTGGGTTGCGGCGACGCCAGCTTTCTTGCCGAAGCGTTGCAAGGCACCGATATCAGCCATTACACCGGCTTTGACTTGTCCGATCCGGCGCTGGCGCTGGCTGCCGAGAATATTGCCCGGTTGGGTTGCAGCGCCAAGCTGATTAACGGCGATTTCATGGAAGGTTTGATGCAAACATCGGAACGCTTTGACGTTATTTTTACCAGCTATGCCTTGCATCATCTTACTCTGGCCGAAAAAGCCCGTTTCTTTATCTTGGCTCGCGCCGCATTGATTGACGGCGGGATGCTGATTGTCATAGACACGATGAGGGAGCCGCAAGAAACCTTGCCGGTTTATCTGGACGGTTATTGCAGCTGGGTTCGTGAAACTTGGACGCATTGTGAGGAGCCGGAGTTTGAGGCCATTTTTCAGCATATACGCAACAATGACTTGCCCGAAACCGTAGCAACGCTGCATGCCCTGACTGTAACAGCGGGGTTTAACCGGATTGATTGCGTACATCAATTGCCCTGGCATAAGGCGTTTTGTTTTCGTTGAGCGATAATCCTAAAAACCGCAGTTAAGCACGAAGAGCGCGAAGGACACAAAGTTTTAGGTTTTTTCTTCAAGGTCGTGGTAGTGAAGAATTCTGCCAAGGTGACTGTGCAGGGTATAACTATCCGCGTGGGCGTTATAAATCAACACTACCCGAAGCCATACGTCTATGTGATAATAAAGCGATTAGTCAGCCAATACCTCTAACAAACAGGGCATTATAATGGATGAGAACAAAAAGAAAGCGTTAGGCGCAGCGCTGATGCAGATAGAGAAACAGTTCGGCAAAGGTTCCGTCATGCGTATGGGTGATGTGGCGGCTTCCCGTGATATTGATGTGGTGTCTACCGGTTCTTTGGGCTTGGATATTGCATTGGGTTGCGGCGGTTTACAGCGAGGCCGTGTGGTAGAAATCTACGGTCCTGAATCATCGGGTAAAACCACACTGACACTCCAAGTCATCGCCGAAATGCAAAAACTCGGCGGTACGGCTGCTTTTGTCGACGCTGAACATGCTTTGGATCCCAGCTATGCTGAAAAAATCGGCGTTAATGTCGACGAATTGCTGGTTTCCCAACCGGATACCGGCGAACAGGCCTTGGAAATCACCGATATGCTGGTGCGTTCGGGCGCAGTGGATGTGGTGGTTATCGATTCGGTGGCGGCATTAACGCCCAAAGCCGAAATTGAAGGCGATATGGGCGATTCTCACATGGGCTTGCAGGCGCGCCTGATGTCTCAGGCCTTAAGAAAATTAACCGGTAACATCAAACGCTCCAATACCCTGGTTATTTTCATCAACCAGATCCGGATGAAAATCGGTGTCATGTTCGGCAGCCCGGAAACCACTACCGGCGGTAACGCGCTTAAGTTTTATGCCTCGGTGCGCCTGGATATACGCCGCATCGGTTCGGTTAAAAAAGGCGATGAAGTGATCGGCAATGAAACGCGGGTCAAAGTGGTAAAAAACAAAGTCGCGCCGCCTTTTAGACAAGCCGAATTCGAGATTTTATACGGCGAAGGCATTTCCTTTATGGGCGAACTGGTCGACCTGGGCGTCAGTTATGGTTTTATCCAAAAAGCGGGATCGTGGTATAGCTACGGCGATGAAAAAATCGGCCAAGGCAAAGACAATGTTAAAGCCTTCCTGAAAGAACATCCTGAAAAAGCCAAGGAAATCGAAGCCAAGATCAGGGCGGAGGCCTTTAAAAAGCCCTTAGCCGTTATCGCACCGCCTGAGATGGATGAAATATAGAGGTCATCTTGGTCGACCATCAAGACGTTTCGAACCCCGATGCTGCAAAAATCAAGGAATCCTGTCTGGGATTGCTGGTGCGCAGGGAGCACAGCCAAAAAGAATTGTTGAACAAATTGCTGGTAAAAGGCTGGGCCAAGGATGACATTCTGGCCGTTATCGATGAATTGGCCCAGCAAAGCTGGCAGAGCGATGCAAGGTATGCGGAAAGCTATGCCCGGCATCGTATCCATAAAGGCTACGGGCCGGTCTGGATAGCTTATGAATTGCGTAAGAACGGCGTCGATGCCGTTAATCTCGACGACATCGTGCAGCAAACGGCGGGCAGTTGGATGGATCTGCTGGAGCAGGTTTACAGCAAAAAATATGGTCATGATTCGGTTTTGAATCGTAATGAATGGGCAAAACGCAGCCGTTTTTTAATGCAGCGCGGCTTTTCCGGCACGATGATCAGCGCCTTATTTGACCATCTAAATATTAAATTGTAGGGCGTACTTTAGGCGCTCTTTTAAAATCATAGATACCATGAAAAAAATGACTAGCGCCGAGTTGCGCACCGCCTTCCTGGAATTCTTTCATCAGCGCGGGCATTCCATTGAGCCTTCAAGTTCGTTGGTGCCGGGCAATGATCCGACCTTATTGTTCACTAATGCCGGCATGGTGCAGTTCAAGGACGTATTTTTGGGCCGGGAACAGCGCGATTTCAACAAAGCGGTGACCTCCCAGCGTTGCGTGAGGGCGGGCGGCAAGCATAATGATCTGGAAAATGTCGGCTACACCGCAAGGCATCACACTTTTTTTGAAATGTTGGGCAATTTCAGCTTCGGCGATTATTTCAAAAAAGACGCCATCCATTTCGCCTGGGATTTTTTAACCAAAGAGCTGGAGATTCCCGCAGAGAAATTATGGGTCACGGTATTTGAAGAAGACGCCGAAGCGGAAAGCATCTGGCTGCATGAAGTCGGTATTTCGCCCGATCGGCTTTCAAAAATAGGCGCGAAAGACAATTTCTGGTCTATGGGCGATGTCGGCCCTTGCGGGCCTTGTACCGAAATATTCTATGATCATGGCNNGAAGTCTGGAATCTGGTGTTCATGCAGTACGACCGCGCCGCCGATGGCACGTTGACGCTGCTGCCCAAACCGTCGGTTGATACCGGCATGGGACTGGAACGTATCAGCGCGGTATTGCAAGGCGTACATAATAATTACGAGATTGACTTGTTTCAACCGGTGTTAAAAGCCGCCGCAGGTCTTGCCGGTACGACGGATTTAAGCTTAAGTTCATTGCGCGTGATTGCCGATCATATCCGTTCCTGCGCCTTTTTAGTCGCAGACGGTGTCATGCCGTCCAATGAGGGCAGGGGTTATGTGTTGCGCCGCATTATCCGCCGCGCCATTCGGCACGGCTATCGTTTAGGCATCCACGAAGTTTTTTTCTATAAATTGGTCGCTCCCTTGGTTGATGAAATGGGCGGGGCTTTTCCCGAACTGAAGTCCGCACAGGTGCAAGTCGAACGGATCTTGAAAAAAGAAGAAGAACGTTTTGCGGAAACGCTAGGGCAGGGCATGAAGATACTGGAAGCCTGTGTTGCCAAGCTGCAAGGCTCGGTCATTCCCGGCGAGACCGTATTCCAGCTTTATGATACTTACGGTTTCCCCGTCGATTTAACCGCTGATTTTGCCCGCGAAAACCATCTGACGGTCGATCATGCCGGTTTTGAAACCGCCATGTCGGCGCAACGCGAACGGGCTCGTTCCGCCAGCAGTTTCGGCGCCGATTATGATCAGGACATCAAGTTGGACAGTCAAACCGAATTTACCGGTTACGATCATCTGGACGATCAAGTCCATATTGTTGCGCTGTACAAACTGGGCCAGTCGGTAGATAGTTTGCAATCGGGCGACGAAGGCTTGGTGGTGCTGGATAAAACGCCTTTCTATGCCGAGTCCGGCGGTCAAATCGGCGATTGCGGACAAATTACAGCGGCGGGCGCGGTATTTGACGTGACGGACACCCAAAAGCAGGGCGGTAACCTGTTTTTACATAAAGGCAAGCTGGTTTCCGGCACATTAAGCACCGGCCAGTTATGCGACGCTAAGGTCAGCTCGGCGGACAGAACGGCCATCGAGCTGAATCATAGCGCCACGCATTTATTACACGCCGCCTTAAGACAGACTTTAGGCGAGCATGTCAGCCAAAAAGGCTCACTGGTTAATACCGAACGTTTGCGTTTTGACTTTGCTCATTTTGAGCCGCTTACCACGGAAGAAATCGACATCATTGAGCGGCTGGTTAATGAACAGATACGCTTAAATAATCCGGTGACGGCTCAAATCATGGCCAAGGATGACGCCGTACAAGCGGGCGCGATGGCGTTGTTCGGCGAAAAATACGGCGCTGAAGTCCGGGTGTTAAAAATCGGCGAATTTTCCACAGAGCTATGCGGCGGTACGCATGTCGAGCGGGCAGGGGACATCGGTTGTTTCAAGATTATCAGTGAAACCGGCGTTGCCGCAGGCGTTAGACGTATTGAAGCCGTCACCGGTGCAGGCTGCATTGACTGGATAGCCAACCGCGATAAAGCATTGAACCGTATCGCCGGACTATTAAAAAGCGCGCCCGAAAAGACGGCCGAAAAAGTCGAACAATTGCTGGAAAAAACTAAGGTTCTGGAAAAACAGCTGGAACGCTTAAACTCGAAACTGGCCAGTTCCCAAGGTGATGAACTGGGCGCTCAGGCCGTCAATGTAGCAGGCTTGAAAGTGTTGGCAGTCAAACTTGATGGCGTGGATGCCAAATCCTTACGTGANNCTTCGGCGACAAAGCTACGGTAGTTGCTTTCTGCTCACCCGGCGCGATCAAAGCTGGCCATCAGGCCGGCAAGATCGTCTCAGCGCTTTCCGCGCAGTTAGGCGGCAAAGGCGGCGGCAAACCCGATTTGGCCATGGCTGGCGGTAATAATCCTGCCGGTTTGGCGGCGGCATTGGCTGGGGTTCCGGCTTGGGTGGAGAGCAAATTAAAATAGCTTGTAGCGTGCTTATCCGGTTAACACACACGACAAAAATACATGCCTTTTTTCAAGCAGAAAGTGGAGCCACCGGCCCGGTTTCCGGATCAGAAGACCGACGATGCGTCGGTCTTCCCACGAATTTGGAACGAAAGTGGAGTTTCCAGCTTGGTGTGTGTGACAACCGGATAAGCACGGCTTGTAGTTGGCTAGAATTGTTATCGAATATCGAGAGACGTTAAAACATGCCAATATCTATACAATTGAGTTCAGAAACCGAGCAACGGCTTGGTTTTTTAGTGACGCAAACAGGGCGATCAAAGGCTGATTATCTGCGTGAAATTATTGAAAACAGCTTTGATGATTTGGAGGACTCTTATCTTGCAACACAAGTGCTGGAACGGGTTAGGAGTGGCCAGGAAAAAGTGTATTCTGCCAGTGAGGTAAGGAAAGAGCTTGGCCTGGACGATTAATTACGCTGATTCGGCGAAGCAACAACTCCGTAAAGAGGATTAAATCATGGCTAAAATTACCCACATTTCGCAGTTGGATTTAAACCAAACTTACAGTTATGCCGATTATTTGACCTGGCAGTTTGACGAGGCTATTGAATTAATCAAAGGCAAAATCATGTTAATGTCGCCTGCGCCGAATGTGAAGCATCAGGATATTTCCTCCAATTTAACGGCATTGCTACATAATTTTTTCAGGCACCAAAAGTGTCGTGTTTATGCCGCACCGTTTGATGTACGTTTATATGACCGTAAAAAATCAATCTTAGCCAGCCAAGACATACATACGGTGGTGCAGCCTGATTTATGCGTGATTTGCAATCCGGAAATTCTGGATTTACAAGGTTGCAATGGTGCGCCCGATTGGGTTATCGAGATTTTATCCAAGGGCAATTCCAAGCGGGACATGCAGATTAAATATGAGCTGTATCAAGAAAGCGGCGTTATGGAATACTGGATTGTGTATCCCGAACAACAAGCCATCCATCAATTTGTGTTGGATGAGCATGAGCGTTATCAGCTTAAACACATGTACACGGAAGATGATATTGCCACGCCGGAGTTATTTCCTGAATTGACCATTGAATTAACCGAAGTCTTTGAAACGTGGATTAGCGAATAACACCCAGTCCAACGCTTCATAACAGTTTTACAACACACAAAAACCTTTTTACCATAGCGGATTCGGAGAGACTCTTCGAATTTCTGCGCAAGCAATAACAAACACAGGTTTAAAATGGCACTTTTAGTCTATAAATTTGGCGGTACTTCGGTAGGTTCGGCGGAACGTATCAGGGCGGTTGCCGAAAAAGTAAAAAAAGCCCTGGATATGGGCAATCAAATAGTGGTTGTACTGTCAGCCATGAGCGGAGAAACCAATCGCTTGATTGCGCTGGCCAAAGAAATGCAGGCGCAACCTACAGAGCGGGAAATGGATGTTTTAATTTCTACCGGCGAACAGGTGACAGTCGCATTATTGAGCATGGCCTTGCATCAACTGGGCTGTGACGCTTGTTCGTATACCGGCGGACAGGTAAAAATCCTGACCGACAGCAGCCACACCAAGGCGCGGATACGCAAGATTGATGACGCCAAAATACGCGCCGATCTCGACGCCGGAAAAGTGGTGGTGGTCGCAGGTTTCCAAGGCGTAGACGAACACGGCAATATCACTACCTTGGGTCGCGGAGGATCGGACACCACCGCCGTGGCTTTAGCGGCGGCCTTAAAAGCCGACGAGTGCCACATATATACTGATGTTGACGGCGTATACACCACCGACCCCCGGATAGAACCCAAAGCCCGCAGACTTGACCACATCACTTTTGAAGAAATGCTGGAAATGGCCAGTTTGGGTTCAAAAGTCCTGCAAATCCGGTCGGTGGAATTTGCCGGCAAATATAACGTGGCGTTACGCGTATTATCATCATTTAAAGAAGGGTCTGGCACACTCATTACTTACGAGGAATCACAAATGGAAAGCGCTTTAATATCCGGCATCGCATTTAATCGGGATGAGGCAAAATTAACCATCACCGGCGTACCTGATTTACCCGGCGTCGCCTTTAAAATCCTGGGCCCTATCGCCGACGCCAATATCGAAGTGGATATGATCATCCAGAATATTGCCGACGACGCCACAACGGATTTTACTTTTACGGTAAACCGTAATGATTTTCAGCGTGCAAAAGCGTTGCTGGAGCAAACCTGTGTCGATCTGGGCGCCAGAAAAGTAACCGGTGATGATGATATTGTAAAAGTTTCTATCGTCGGCGTCGGCATGCGTTCCCATGCCGGCATCGCCAGCACCATGTTTAAAACACTGGCGGCCGAAGGCATCAACATCCGCATGATTTCCACCTCGGAAATAAAAATTTCCGTCGTCGTGGATGANNCACCGGGGCTTTTTTGCATAGGGC
Source organism: Methylobacter sp. (assembly GCA_003158415.1). Taxonomy (GTDB): domain Bacteria; phylum Pseudomonadota; class Gammaproteobacteria; order Methylococcales; family Methylomonadaceae; genus Methylobacter_C. The sequence goes on along the minus strand of PMJA01000164.1, from coordinate 376 downwards.
AGGGTGCATAACGCGAGGATACCTTTTTTTCTTAAAACAACTTAATCAGTGATAACTTGAGGAAGCCAAAATGGATAACGATACCTTGATCAATCAAGCGCGGCATCTTTATACAGTATTGCAAGTTGAACAACACACACGCTCCATAGCAAACAAGGCCCGGTTTAAGCGCCTGGATCATGCCGTCATAGGCGCTTATTGCCGTTATCAGCGCAGGTTAAACTGTTGTGTTTTGTGTTACCAGTGCCGGTTAACGGATTGTGTTCGGGAATTCTTGAAAAAAGAGCGTCAGTTCTGCCCCAAGCGCAGCAAGCTTTCAAACGGCTCTAAGCGATAGCAAGGGATTTCACAAAAATATGTTTTTTAGTTATGGATC
>PMJA01000253.1 GCA_003158415.1 Methylobacter sp. | reverse complement strand
AGCCCCGGTTAATCCGGCGTATTCCATCGCCAGTAAATTATGGCAGGCGGTGACGCCTGAACCGCAATAATGCACCACCTGTTCGGGCGGGGTTGCACCGATCAGATGCTTGAACTGGTCGGCGAGGGCATCGACGGATAAAAACAGGCCCTGCTTATCCAGATTGAATTGTAGGGGCCGGTTCAATGCGCCGGGAATATGGCCTGCAACCGGGTCTATGGGTTCTTGTTCGCCGCGATAGCGTTCCGGGCTGCGGGCGTCGATCAGGCAGATTGCTTTTTTAGCGAGACCGGTTTGGACTTGCGCGGCATTCAACCAGCGGGTGCTATTCAGATACGGCCTGAAGACGGCGGGTTTTATGACGGGCAAGGTCGTCGTTAACCCATAGCCTTGTTTTTGCCAGTGCTGAATGCCGCCATTTAATACGGCGACCTTATCATGTCCCAAGCAACGCAATAACCACCATAAGCGCCCTGCAAACGCGCCACCGGCATCGTCATAAACGACCACTTGGCTGTTATTACTGGTGCCCCAAGCGCCCAGTTTTTTTGCCAGCAGCCTGAAGTCGGGCAGCGGATGACGGCCGGTTAGCCCGGTGACGGCAGATGACAGGTCGTTGTTCAAATGCGCATAACGAGCGTGGAGTATATGCCCGTGGCGATAAGCNNGTCTATAATGATCCAGTCAGGATTGTCGATATTTTGCCGGAGCAAGGCGGGGGAAATCAGCGTGGTGTAAGTCATGAGATTATACCTCTAAGATTATTTTGCCGATGTGTCGGCTGCTTTCCATGAGTTCATGGGCTAGAGCTGCCTCATTGAGGGCAAAGGTGGAATGAATGATGGGTTTGATGGAGCCGCTGGCCAGTAACGGCCAGACGTTTTTAAGCAGCTTTTCGGCGATGTCGGCTTTAAAGCCGTCGTCCCTGGCTCTTAAGGTCGATCCGGTGATCGTCAAGCGTTTTAGCATAATCGGCAATAAATTGATGTCGGCTTTCGCGCCATTTTGGATGGCTATTTGTACCAGTCGGCCATCGGTCGCCATACAGCGCAGATTGCGCGGAAAATAGTCACCGCCTATCATGTCGAGTATCACGTCCACGCCTAGACCTTCGGTAAGCCGGTTGATTTCGGCGACAAAATCCTGTTCTTTATAATTAAAGGCGGCGTCTGCACCCAGTTCCAGGCAAAACCGGCATTTGGCGTTCGAGCCTACGGTGACGATGACATTGGAATCAAAGGCTTTAGCCAGTTGTATGGCCGTAGTGCCTATGCCACTGCTGCCGCCATGCACCAGCAGGGTTTCGCCAGATTGCAGTCGGGCGCGGTCAAATACGTTGCTCCAGACGGTGAAAAACGTTTCAGGTAGAGCGGCGGCCTGCACAAAAGAAAGGCCTGCGGGTATCGGCAAACAGTGCGCCGCCGCCGCTAAACAATAATCGGCATAACCGCCGCCGCTCACTAAGGCGCAAACCGGATCGCCGATTTTTATAGAATTGACAGCCGCGCCTGTCGCCACGACAATGCCTGCAATCTCCAGGCCCGGCAGATCGGATGCGCCGGGAGGCTGAGGGTATAAACCTTTGCGCTGCATGACATCGGGACGATTAACCCCGGCGGCGGCAACTTTAATCAATACCTGATCATCGGTCGGGATGGGAACAGGGCGCTTAGTCGGCTGTAAAGCCCCGGCGGCTATTTCAATGGCGCGCATAATGTACAAGTCGGGTTCTGTAAAAAGGCAGATGCGGTTATTATAGGCTACGGTTATTTTTATAAACAATGTGTGAGTAGGATAAAACAGATGATTCGTGTAGGTATAGTGGGTGGAACGGGTTATACGGGAGTGGAATTATTGCGGATTTTAGCCTTGCATTCCGGAGTAGAGGTGGCGGTGGTGACGTCGCGCGCGGATGCGGGTTTGCGGGTGGATGCCTTATATCCCAGCTTGCGCGGCTACATCAATGCGGTTTTTAGTACGCCGGATATTGAAACTCTGGATCAGTGTGATGTGGTGTTTTTTGCCACACCCAACGGCACGGCGATGCAGATGGCGGAACAGTTGTTGGCGCGCGGTATTAAAATCATTGATCTGTCGGCGGACTTCAGGCTGAAAGACGTGCAAGAATGGAGTCGCTGGTACGGCATGGAACACGCCTGTCCCGATTTGATTTCTGATGCGGTTTACGGCTTGCCGGAACTGAACCGCGAGGCCATTAAATCCGCACAGTTAATCGCCTGTCCGGGCTGTTACCCTACGGCCGTGCAGCTGGGTTTTTTGCCGCTACTTGAAAACAACCTGATTAATGTCGATCATTTGATAGCCGATGTGAAGTCCGGCGTCAGCGGCGCAGGGCGTAAAGCGGAGCTTGCGGCCTTGATGAGCGAAACCGGCGAAAGCTTTAAAGCCTATGCGGTGAACGGCCATAGACATTTGCCGGAAATTGCCCAGGGTCTTGCGCTGGTAGCGGGGCAGCCGGTGAGCTTGACCTTTGTGCCGCATTTGACGCCGATGATACGCGGCATACATGCGACTTTATACGGACAACTTTCCGGCGCAAAGCTGGATGATATACAAGCGCTATTTGAACAGCGCTATCAAAATGAAGTGTTTGTCGATGTCTTGCCGCAAGGCTCGCACCCGGACACGCGCAATGTACGCGGCAGCAATCAATGCCAGATTTCAATTCATCAGCCCCAAGGCGGGCAAACGCTGGTTGTTTTATCGGTGATAGATAACTTAGTTAAGGGCGCGGCGGGGCAAGCCGTGCAGAATATGAACCTGATGTTCGGCTTGCAAGAAGACGCCGGATTGAAGGTGATTGCACTGTACCCATAAATCTTGACTATAACGCTGGGTATAGTCATAATTAAATCAACTTTCATTTATTACGTGTTTTAATTATGGCTAATCCAATTATTTTTACCGACAGCGCCGCTGCTAAAGTGAGCGAACTCATAACCGAGGAAGGTAACGACAATCTGAAATTGCGCGTCTACGTGTCAGGCGGCGGTTGTTCAGGTTTCCAGTACGGCTTTACCTTTGATGAAGAAATCAATGAAGATGATACCCGCGTTGAAAACGGCGGCGTCACGGTGTTGATCGATTCGATGAGCATACAGTACCTGGCGGGCGCTGAAGTGGACTACAAGGAAGACTTGTCGGGCGCGCAGTTTGTTATCCGTAACCCGAATGCAACTACGACGTGCGGTTGCGGGTCTTCTTTTTCGGCTTGATGGGAAAGGGTAAATAGTTGCCCTTCCATATTTCCAGATATAATTGCGCGGCGTGAAATGCAGCTTTTTTAAAGCAGTACAGTAACCCTTCATCCTATCTTAACTCTTCCAAGTGGTAAATATTCATGCGCAAATCCTCACTCCTTGCCTCTATACTGATGCTTGTCAGCTTAGTCAGCTTAGAAGAAGCTTATTGTCGGGTTACGGCCAGCGCCTAACCCGACCTACAATACCAATGAGGTAAAGCGTGAACAGCATCATCGAAATCAGCGAATCCGTGCGCCATTACTATGGCCAGGTACTGCAATCCAGTAGCGATTTAAAAACCAGTGCCTGTTGCAGCATAGACGCCATTCCCGCTCATCTCAAGACGCTGATTGCCGGATTGCATCCTGAAGTGGTGGAACGTTTTTACGGCTGCGGTTCGCCACTGCCGCCTGCACTATGGGGTCGCACGGTATTGGATTTAGGCTGCGGTTCCGGGCGAGATTGTTATGTGCTGTCGAAACTGGTGGGCGAGCAGGGCCGCGTGATCGGCGTGGATATGACGCCGGAGCAACTGGAAATCGCCGTTCGCCACCGCGACTGGCACACCGAACGCTACGGCTACTCAATTTCCAATGTCGAATTTCTGTACGGTCATATTGAAAATCTGGCGACGCTGGGCATTGCCGATAATTCCATTGATGTGGTGGTGTCCAATTGCGTAATCAATTTGTCGCCTGAAAAAGCGCAAGTGATGGCGGAAATTTTCCGCGTCCTGAAACCCGGCGGCGAGTTGTATTTCTCCGACGTGTTCGCCGACCGCCGTATTCCTTCGGCCTTGCGTAACGATCCGGTGCTACTGGGCGAATGTCTGGGCGGCGCGTTGTATTGGGAAGACTTTCGCCGCATCCTGCATGAGCTGGGTTGCTTGGATGTGCGCACGGTCAAACAAAACGTCATCACCCTGGACGACCCGGAAGTGGCGGCCAAAATCGGCATGGTGCAGTTTCGTTCCGTCACCGTGCGGGCTTTCAAACTGCCGTTGGAAGACCGCTGCGAAGATTACGGGCAAGTGGCCTGTTATCTAGGCACTTTGCCGGAACATCCGCATGCGTTCGATTTGGACGATCATCACCATTTTGAAACTAGGCGACCTTTGCGCGTTTGCGGCAATTCGGCTGACATGCTGGCGTTAAGCCGCTATGCGCCGCATTTTTCAGTATGGGGCGACAAAACTACGCACTTTGGCCTGTTTGACTGCACGCCGGGGCCGCAGGGCGAATCGGCGGTGGCGGGTGGCTCGTGTTGCTGACGGCGCGGCAAACAATAAGATAACTCGCATTCAGCATGCCTGAAACAGTCTACCGTATGATCATTGACCATGCCTGTGGCCTGCATATAAGCATAACAAATCATGCTGCCTACAAATTTAAAACCCCGCTGCTTTAAATCCTTGCTCATCGAATCAGACAACGGCGTGGAAGCAGGGATGTCGGCGGCGGCTTTCCATCGGTTATGCAAAGGCTTGCCGTCCACAAATCGCCAGATATAATCGTCAAAACTACCGAATTCCTGTTGCACCTTTAAAAAAGCCGCCGCATTGGTCACTGCCGCATTAACCTTCAACTTGTTTCTAACGATGTCAGGATTCGCCAGCAGTTCCTGGATTTTTTGGTCATCATAGCAAGCTATTATTGCCGCATCGAAATGATCGAAAGCCTTTTGGTAGCCTTCACGTTTTTTCAATATCGTCGACCAGCTTAATCCCGCCTGAGCGCCCTCAAGTACCAGCAATTCAAACAACAACCGGTCGTCATGCACCGGAACGCCCCAGTCATAATCATGGTAATATTCCAACAACGGACTCGATAGAGCCCAGTTGCATTTAGTTATGGCTGTATTCAAGAGCTTATGATACTCACAACCCAATCGGATAAAGATGGAGAGATTATTTTTCAATCAAAACGATGGCTTGCACAGCGATGCCTTCCTTGCGGCCTTCAAAGCCCAGCTTTTCTGTCGTGGTGGCTTTAACGTTAATGCAATCGACATTCACAACCAAGTCATCAGCGATGTTGCGACACATCGCGGCGATATGCGGCGCCATTTTCGGGGCTTGGGCAATAATAGTCATATCGGCATTCACCAAGCGATAGCCTAAGTCCTGCACAATGCGGTAAACATGACGCAACAGCACGCGACTGTCCGCGCCCTTAAATTCGGGATCGGTGTCGGGGAAATGCTTACCTATATCGCCTAAAGCCGCCG
>PMJA01000050.1 GCA_003158415.1 Methylobacter sp. | reverse complement strand
TAGTTGTTTGCATAAAACACGCATTCATTATGAATCAATCATTATTAAATGCAAATAACATTGAATCGATATAGCAATAATTACAACAAAAATAGCATCAATTGTGCATCAATATTGAATTTATGCTATAGTTTTACAATAATCGCAGGTACGTTGCGCATGTCATACACCCTATCGGGTGATTCCATGCGACCGTGCTAAGGGCGCTGCCCTTAAACCCAACAGCAAACGGCTGTCGCCGCAAGGATGTCAAATCGATGAACCCATTAACACAACGTCTAAACTTCCGAATCGACGAAGAAACCTTCGACAAATTCGAGGCTAAAGTTAGCGCCTCCGGCCTGACCAAATCCGAGTTTTTCCGCGCTCTTGTTCTGACGAATAAAACTCAAGTTGTCGCGAAGCCGCCCATGACGCGAGACAAAAAACAGGCGTTATATCTAATGAATAAAACCAGCAACAACATAAACCAATTAGCCAAGGCGGTTAATATTGCGAATCAATCCGGTCAAGTAGCGGACGAAACTTTTAATGGGCTATTAAAAGAATTGGAACACCTGATCCAACTAATGAAATCGGTTGCTAATAATGTTAATTAGAATAAGCGGCGGCGCATCGGGTATTAAAGAGTACTTGGAAAATGGCCAAAAAAATGGCCGCGAATATTCACGTGACCAATTAGATGAGCGCGTTATTCTTGACGGTGATATTGAAGTAACCAATAACATCATCAATGAAATGAACAACGACGGCGGCGATAGATATTTACATATTACCTTGGCATTCAAAGAGGATGAAATTAATCGAGAAACACTAGAGGCCATTACCAGTGACTTTAAAGAATTCGCTTTTTCAGCTTATCAAGACGATGAATACAGCTTTTATGCTGAGGCGCATTTGCCCAGGATAAAAAGCTATGCCAACCAGCAAACCGGCGAGTTTGTGGAGCGGAAGCCGCATATTCATATTGTGATCCCTAAACACAACCTTTTATCGGGTGAATCGCTAAATCCTTTCGGCTTAGTTGCCCGGCAAGTCAAATTTCTGGAAGCGTTCCAGGAAGCCACCAATGCCAAATATGGCTTAGCCAGCCCCAAAGATAACCGGCGCGTTCTATTCACGGAGGACGCAGAGCTAATCAGCCGCTACAAAGGCGACCATTTCACCGGAGGCCAGAAGAACTTAAAAGAATCGATACTTACCGAAATCCTCACAAAAGAGATTATTAATTACGGTGATTTTAAAAAGGCGCTGGCCGCGCGTGGCGAGCTGAAAATCAGGAACGAAGGTAAAGCCAACGAATATCTATGGGTTAAAGCGGGTGAGGGTAAAGGCGTTAATCTCAGGGATGTCGCCTTTACCCGGGAATTTATCGAATTGTCGACGGAACAAAAACGGCAACGATTAGCCACTGATTCAAAATATGAAACCAGCGGCGAACCCAAAGAACCCGCCGAAAAATACCAAAGAGCCTTGAACGAATGGCACAACCATCGCGCGAAAGAAATCAAATATGTCTATTTAGGCAAGCGGCGAGAATTTGACGACTACAAAAATTCTTCACCAGATGACAAGGCAAAAATCATTGTTGAGCGTGAAAAACGGTTTTATGAAACACACAGACAGGCGCTTAACAACGACATTAGAGATAATCTCGACACAGTAGTCGGATACGCTCAGTCGGCTAAACGCGCTGATGGCGATTATGACCAAGCCCGCCGAAACAGCGTTGATAGCCGAAATGGCGCAATGGGTGGAGAAGCAAAAACCGGAGTAACCGGGCAGCTCTTGCAGGATCAAAAAACCAAAGAGCAAGCCAAAACAGCAAATAAAGAGTTTACGGAAATCAAGCAAAATCTTGACGCAAAGCGGCTGCTCAATACTTTATCGCATACGCATGGCGTAAACCCTGCAAAATACGAAATCACCAAGGGCCAGGACGGCGGCGACCGGATCAAGGCCGGAACCCGAAACCTCAATGTTTCGGACTTTTTGACAAAGGAAATGCAGCTAGATTACCGCGAGGCCGGACGAATATTGCACAAAGCCTACAAAGAACAAACCGGACTGGAACCCGGAGCAAACCCACGGCAACAGGCCCAAGCCGAACTGTGGCGAGAGTACCAGGAAGAGCGTCTGGCGAAATCACCGATGCTAAAGGCGGCGCATCAGGAAGGGTTTAGCGAACAACGCAAAACCGAAGCCGCCCGGCGACAGGGCGTTAAAGCGGACTATGAGCGCAAGCGTGACGCAATCCGTACAGACCAGAGACTAAGCCCGGCCCAACGCAAGGTGGCGATCAGCGTGGCACAGATGCAGAAAATAACGGCAGAAAAAGCACTGCGGGAGCGGTCTAAGCGCGAACGTGACGAACTCAACGCCGAGCGCGGCCAAGCATACCGCACCGGATATCGGGATTTCTTAACAATCCGAGCACAAGCTGGCGACGAAGCCGCCTTGTCAGAACTTCGGAAACACCAGCTGTATGAAAAGGCAGTATTGGCAACCGATGAGTGTGTTATCCAGGCGGGTGAGCAACAACCCAAGAGCAACCGTGAACCGATCTTCCGGCAAGAGCCGAACATTACCTATCAGGTACACCTAAACGGCGTCGTGACCTATAGTAGAGCGGTCCGCGAAATTTTGTTAGTTCAGGGCGAGGTGCTCAAAATTTTGA
>PMJA01000017.1 GCA_003158415.1 Methylobacter sp. | reverse complement strand
TCGCCCTGGAAGGCAAAGCCTTCAGCCAGACAGCGGGCCAGATGGCGTGTCGGTTGATCGGCATAATCGGCATAGTAGCCGTCATCTTCGCCGGTTAACAGAACTTGCAAGGCATGGTGAAGGTCGTCATTCCACTGGGCGGCAATGGATTCTTGCTGTAGATAGCTAGCGGTATTGGCGTCGTTCTCCAGTATCAGGTGTACCTGCCGGGTGCGGCCCGGCCCGGCATCTACCCTCGCCGCCAGTTCTTCGACGATGTCCGGTCGGCTATCGTCGACAATAGCGTGTATTGCGTCTAGCCGTAGCCCGTCGAAATGGTATTCCTCAAGCCAGTACAATGCATTATGAATGAAAAAATCGCGCACTATCCGGCTGCCGTTACCGTCAAAATTAATGGCCGCCCCCCACGGCGTATGATGGCGCTCGCTAAAGAACTGCGGCGCATAGGCATGAAGATAATTGCCGTCCGGTCCGAAGTGGTTGTACACCACATCGAGCAAGATCATCAATCCGCGCGCATGCGCCGCCTGCACCAGCGCCTTCAGTTCGTCCGGCGTTCCGTAACTACTGTCGGGCGCAAACAGCAGTACGCCGTCGTAGCCCCAGTTATGCAAACCCGGAAAATCCGCTACCGGCATCAATTCAATCGCAGTGATGCCCAAGTCCATCAGGTAGTCTAGGTGCTGCATCGCGGCAACGAAAGTACCCTCGCTAGTGAAGGTGCCCAGATGCAGTTCATAGATGACTGCTTCATGCCAGGGACGCCCCTGCCAAGCATCGTCCTGCCAGAGAAAAGTTGTCGCATCTACGACCTGACTGGGGCCATGGACGTCCCGTGGATTGGAACGGGATGCTGGATCGGGCACCATAAGTTCTCCGTCCAGTCGGTATTGATATAAGGTTCCGGGTTTTGCCTGTAGCGGTGTAGTCTCTATCTGGAACCAGCCGTCTTCCAGCGAGTGCATAGCTAAGATGATTTCCTGTTCGCTGCCGTTATTTAGTATTAGCTCGACCTGATGGACTGCCGGCGCCCACAGGCGAAAGCGTACGCTACGGTCAGGCAGCAGACAGGCTCCAAACGGCATGTTATGCGAACTTCTCATGTGCGCTTGCCTTGTTTCAACAGCACCAGAGCCCGCCCATGCACGGGATAGTTTTGCCCGACTTTGTAGCGGGAAAGTTCCGGTGTGCCGGTGCTATCAAAGGTATCGAGCAATACATTCCAATAGGAATGCTTATCGAACTCCGGCAACATAAAGGCAATATCCTCATGATATGCATTGATCAGCAATAGCAGATTATTGTCCTTTAAACGCCGTCCGCGCCCGTCGGTTTCAAGCAGGGTATCGCCGACAAGATGCACGCCTAGACACCGCGAAAAGGCATGATTCCAGTCTTCATCACTCATTTCGGCGCCATCCGGATTGAGCCAGATAATATCTTTTACCTCACCGCCGCGAATAGGACGCCCCTGAAAAAAATAGTGTCGCCTGAACAAAGGATGCTCTTTACGTAAACTGATAATACGCCGGGTGAATTCAAGCAAATCCTGATCCGCTTGCTTCAGTTCCCAGGAAAGCCAGCTGAGTGCGTTGTCCTGACAATAGGCATTATTATTACCTTGCTGGGTGCGGCCCATCTCGTCGCCTGCAACCAGCATGGGAACTCCTTGTGAAAACAGCAACGTAGCGAGAAGGTTGCGTTTCTGGCGGGCGCGCAAGGCATTAATGGCGGGATCGTCGGTTTCTCCCTCGACGCCGCAATTCCATGAATGGTTGTTGTCGTTGCCGTCGCGATTGTCTTCCTGATTGGCCTCGTTATGTTTCGCGTCGTAGGTCACCAGATCATGCAGGGTAAAGCCGTCGTGTGCATTGATGAAATTGATGCTGGCATGCGGCTTGCGACCGCTGCGTTCGTACAGGTCGCTGGAGCCGGTCAGGCGTTGCGCCAGTTCTCCGAGAAGGCCGCCGTCGCCTTTCCAATAGGAACGAATACTGTCGCGATACTTGTCGTTCCATTCCGCCCAGCCCAGCGGAAAATTGCCCACCTGATAGCCACCTTCGCCCAGATCCCAGGGTTCGGCAATCAGCTTGATGGTGCTCAGTACAGGATCCTGACGGATGGTGTCAAAGAAAGTGCCCAGCTGGTTTACTTCGTGCAACTCCCTTGCCAGTGCGGAAGCCAGATCGAAACGAAAGCCGTCCACATGCATATCCAGCACCCAATAACGCAGGCTGTCCATGATTAATTGCAGTACACACGAATGCTGCATGTCCAGTGTGTTGCCGCAGCCGGTGTAGTCTTTATAATAACGCGGATTATCAGCCTCTAGGCGATAGTAGGACGCATTGTCGATACCACGGAAGGACAGGGTAGGGCCCAGTTGATTGCCTTCGGCGGTATGGTTGTAAACCACATCCAGAATGACCTCAATGCCCGCCTTATGGAGGGTTTTTACCATGGTTTTAAATTCGCTAATCTGGCCGCTCGCCGAATAGCGGGAATCGGGAGCCAGATAGCCTATCGAGTTGTATCCCCAGTAATTACGCATCCCTCGCTCCACCAGATGACGATCGTCAAGAAAAGTATGCACCGGCATCAGTTCAACCGTGGTCACGCCCAGACTCTTGAGATGTTCGATGGCCGGCTCCATCGCCAATCCGGCGTAGGTGCCGCGAAACTGAGTCGGAATGTCCGGATGCTGCATGGTAAAGCCTTTGACGTGCAGCTCATAAATCACCATATCGTGCCATTGTATGTCGGGAGGTTGATCATTTCCCCATGCGAAGATCTGGTCGATAACCCGGCACTTCGGCATGACATTGGCATTGTCGCGACGACTAAAAGAAAGATCCTCGTGCTTGCTGCCTATGCGATAGCCGAAATGGGCGTCGCTCCAGCGCGGCGTCCCCACTATATCTTTCGCATAGGGTTCTATCAACAGCTTGTTCGGATTGAATCGATGCCCTTCCTGCGGACGATAGGGGCCGTGTACCCGGAAGCCATAAAGCAGTCCTGGACGAACCTCCGGTAGATAACAGTGCCAGACAAAATCGCTACGCTCTTTCAGTTCGACACGCTGGAGCTCGCTCTTGCCCTTGGCGTCGAACAGGCATAACTCGACTTTTTCGGCGTGCTCGGAAAAAATGGCAAAATTCACGCCTTCGCCGTCCCAGTATGCACCGCGTGGATAGGGACGACCCGGCCAGACGGCGGTTATCGGATTAGTCATGGTGATTCCTCTCGTTTGAAATATTCACGTTGAGCAGTGCTATGGGTTTTTGACAACAAAGCTTACCGGTTGCAACAGCGACAGGATGCCGTAAAGCGGAATGGCTACCCAATCCGGGCGGTCGTCAAGTTCGTAGCGCACCTCGTAAAGCGCTTTTTCCAGCAGGAATAGGTCGAGTAAGCCGCGTAACGGTGTGTCCGTTGTCAACAGCCCGGAACTGTGTGCTTCATCATAGGCTGCGAGAAAAACGCGCCCAACCTCGATTTCCCAGTCGCGCACCAAAGGCTCAAACCTTACCAAATCCTGGGATTGTTCCGCGCAAGCATGCGCAAGTGCGGTGTGGGCGGCATAGTTGAACGATCGCAACATGCCGGCCACATCCCTCAAGGGTGAGTGTTTGTGGCGACGCTCGGCGAACGGACGCGCCGGTTCGCCCTCAAAGTCGGTGATCACGAAATCATTCTGTGTGAGTAGCACTTGTCCCAAATGATAATCGCCATGATAACGGCTCTTGACCGCTTTAATCTGTCCGGAAATACAGGCATTCAGACGATCCTTAAGTACGTTGCGCTGAGCGAGCAACATTTTTGCTGTCTCCCGAACAGTCTCTGCAAGTCCCGACGCCCGATGTTCAAGCATATCCAGCGTGGTTACAGCCTCCGTTTGTACATGCAGTAGCCAATTTTCGAGATCGGTGTTGGTAACCGGCTCAGGATCGAAGGCACAATCTCCCGTCACTTTACCCAGCGCGTTATGCAGTTCGCCGGTACGCAGGCCGAGTGTGCGGATCAAAACCAGATAGGCGCTATGTACTTGCGCCGGGGAAGCTGGCGGCACAACAGCTGTGGGGCATTCTTCCAGGAAACGTTCCAAATAATCCAGTGTATAGTTCCAGCCGTCGCCCTGATTTTCGATATAACCCTGTAGCAGCGCCAGGGTCATATTGTTGCCGTCGCTGCCTTGATACTCGACTACGCCGACCACTGGCGCCGTATTGGGAAAATGAGCCACGTCGGTTAGAAAACGCCCGATCTCAAATTCCGGGTGCATCCCGATTTGTAGATGCCGGTAGGCTTTCAGGAATAACAAATCACCCAATACGACAGCGGTATTGCTGCCTTGTGTGCCGGGCGGACGAACCGGCAAGTGGGCGGATGCTTCACTGGCGAGCGCAGCGTAAGCGCCGGTAGGCGAAAAGCTAATAATACCTTGTTCGCAAGGCAGCATTTGATGCGCGCCGACGGCCTGTACCACCGCACGACAAAATGCTCCGTCAGCAAACGCATCACTGATAATGCCAACGTGAGCCTGTTGGCGTACTTTGGCTACAGTGGTCGGCGACAGGGCGTGCAGGCGTTCCTCGTCGTCCGTTTCCAACGCCAGTGCGAGGGGTAAAAAACAGCTAATGGACTCGCGGGTCGCGCTTTCAATACGGAACAGGGCTACCAGCCATGTATAATCCGCAGTCGCCCACTCGGCATAATCGGTAATGACTACTCGTTGTACCACCTCGCCCTTACCACCATACCAGCGTTGCGCTACGACAAAACGCGGCAATGCGTATTCTTCGAGTTGGCGGCGCACCTTTTCCGCCATGGCGATACGCCAGGGTACAACCCGATCACGGAAGAAGCTGTGCCAACCCTCGAACAGCACCAGTGTTGGTGTGTCTTCGGGTTGCAAGCGCTCCTCATGCCATGCCGGAACTTCTTCGCCACTGGCCAGCCGGAACCAATAATAGTTGTGTCCGGGCAAGGTGAGGAGATAGGGTAATTCGCCAATAGGCGGAAAAGGGGTGCGCCCCATCAATTCCACCGGCACACATCCCTTATACGCCGAAAGATCAAGTTCGACCGCTTGCGCGGCACGCGACAGATTAGCCACGCACAAAATAATATCATTTTCGTAAAGTCTGAAATAAGCAAGTATCTTGCGATTTCCGGGGTGCAGAAAAACAAGTTTCCCGCGACCAAAGGCCTGATGATTTTTGCGCAACGCCAGCACCCGCTGCATCCAATTCAGCAGCGAAGCACGTTCGCGCAGCTGCGCCTCTACATTGACTGATTGGTAGCCGTACACCGGATCCATGATAGGAGGCAGATACAGTCGCTGCGGATCGGCGCGGGAGAAACCGGCATTACGATCGGGACTCCATTGCATGGGGGTACGCACGCCGTTACGATCACCCAGGAAAAAATTGTCGCCCATGCCTATTTCATCGCCGTAATAGATGATCGGCGAGCCTGGCATGGATAACAGCAAACTGTTCATCAGCTTGATTTTGTCGATTTCATTATCCATCAGCGGCGCCAGTCGACGCCGGATGCCCACGTTCACGCGGGCGCGGGGATCGCCAACATACATAAGGTACATATAGTCACGTTCTTTGTCAGTGACCATCTCCAGTGTAAGCTCGTCGTGATTGCGGAGAAAAATGGCCCATTGGCAGTTTTCCGGAATATCCGGGGTTTGCCGCATGATGTCGACGATCGGATGACGATCTTCCTGGGCGATAGCCATGTACATCCGTGGCATCAAGGGAAAATGGTAAGCCATCTGACATTCATCGCCGTCGCTGAAGTAGTCGCGTACGTCTTCCGGCCACTGATTGACTTCGGCCAGAAACATGCGACGAGGATAATGCGCATCGAGCACCGCCCGCATTTGTTTGATCACGCCGTGTGTTCCCGGCAAGTTTTCGTTTTGGGTGCCTTCACTTACACAAAGATAAGGGATCGCGTCCAGACGCAGGCCGTCCACGCCCAGATCCAGCCAAAAGCGCATGAGTCTGATAACCGCTTTCACCACTTGCGGATTATTGAAATTAAGGTCGGGTTGATGGAAGAAGAAACGATGCCAATAATAGGCATGGGCTTGCTCATCCCACGTCCAGTTAGATTTCTCGGCATCTTTGAAGATAATTCGTGTCTCGGGAAATTTCTTGTCGGTATCGCTCCACACGTAAAAATTACGCTTGCTCGACCCGGCAGGCGCCCGGCGTGCAACCTGAAACCAGGGGTGCTGATCGGAGGTG
>PMJA01000068.1 GCA_003158415.1 Methylobacter sp. | reverse complement strand
ACGTTTTCGTACCACTGGACTTCAGCCCCCTACATAGCCATGGCTTTTCTGTTTGAATTTTAGTTGAATGATGATAAACGCTAACGTAACTTTTAATACCGTTGAACTTCAAATGGTTCTGTCGTAAATATTCAAAGGCCTTAAGCGGCACCTATTTGCGGACGAAGTTATTCTCTTAAAGCTATTAACTGCTTATAGAGGGAGGTCATTGGAAAGTAGTTCCTTTCACATCATGTGAGCTGTTTCGATCCCCATTTAGGATTGTCTTTGCTGGGCGCTTACTTTTTATGAGAAAAATGATTTTACGGTTGAGGTTAAACTATTCCAGCTTTCTTCCAATTTTGATGATGCTTCGTTCCATCCTGACTCCAACGACTCTTTCATTTCATCCCAGGTATCATCACCTGCTTCCGCTATTTCCTTAGCTTTAGCTTTTGCTTTCGCTAACTTTTCTTCCAAATCGTCAATTGCAGCGCGAACATGATCAATGGCTTTTTGCGACTCATCAATTCTTTTTTCTTTAAGTGATTTGAGTTTTGCTTCTAGTTTGTCAATGGAATCTTGGGTTTTTGATAACAATTCTTCTTTGGTCATAGCGTTAACTCCCGGTTGAATATAAGTAAACAATAACATCAGGATCTGAATTCACGATTATTAATGGAGCGAAATCCTCAATTTTTCACCTGCATCAAAGTCCTCTTTATATGAAACTATTGCAATAGCATTAATTTTGATTCAGTTGAAATAAGGCAACTTGCATCGGTTTTGGCTCTGAAGGTACAAACAGAATGGTATTACTTCGCGGCTAGAATTTTCCCAATAACATCAGGACCAGTAAGATGATCAGAATCAGCCCGAGCCCACCGCTGGGTCCATAACCCCATCCCCGGCTATGTGGCCAAGTAGGAAAGACTCCAATAAGCATCAGGATAAGAATTATGAGTAAGATTGTACCAAGTGTCATGACAGTATTCCTGTTAAAGAAAAAACGTTAAATTGAAAACCATTCCAAATCGGAGGAGATTTGGCCCCCCCTTCATGTGAGGTTGTGGTACATTGGGTGCTAATAAACAAAAGGCTATAAAGTTCCATAGAAATTTGCTGAACACCTTATCCAACAAGACTTTCAGCTTGATTTCAACTTCTCAAAAATAGCCCATTCTGACGGTGTAATTTTTAGGAGATTTAAACTGGCCGACTTTTTCGTACCAAGAATAAAGAATTTGTCTTAAATATAGGCCAACGTAGAGGCTCATAGAGTAACGAAAACTAAGGCTACAGGCCAATGATATTATTAGTTTGTCCGCGTGCCACACATTTGCGATCGCTTATAAAGCCTGTGAAACTTTAGAGCCTTTTGTTTATTAGCCCCCGTCTTTTTTTAAAAAAAGGTCTTTACAGCACAAAAGTTGCTGAAAAGCTGTGGAACAGTGTCACAAGACGCTGAAAACTTTCCACTAATGAGCGTCGAAAAGTTTCCAGTTAGTTTGTAGAATTATTGTTTATTAGCTGCCTTTTTTCGTTGCTTAAACCGCTAGGAATCGTTGGCGGTCTCCAAAATAACGCAGTGATGGGTAATTGGACATAGTTTAACTCGCGTTATTGGGGTTCTACGCCCAAACCGCCGAAAATTCTGCCTCGTTGTTGGATAATGATTTTATAGGTCAAAATAGACTGATTTTCGCGAGTTTAGGCATGGGTGTTAAGTCTTAAACTATTTTTTTGCCAGGAAAATATACAAATTACTCGTGTCTTATTCGGTGTTTATGTTTATAAAAATGATAACCTCTTAACGACCGTTAATTGATATACAGCTAATTAACCTTGTTTATCAATCGGTTATAAATAACTACATTTCGTTCGGAAATTTCGGCGGTTTGTGCGTAGAACCCCTACCACAAGCCTAATTTGGCCGTTCGATTTAAATCCGGCAAGTCTCAGTCATTTATAGAAACTGGCGGCGAAATGATTGATAATCCTGTGTGAACTCGAAACTTAGCGAGCAGTTTACTTTTAAAGTCTTAAGATGATAAAGTTTTTGATATGACTTTATTCATTTTGCTGACGATATGGCAATCTTTTAATGCTATCTTGAAACTGTTTTTTACTCGCATTGGCATGTTATCCAGTTTAGAGAACGTGGTCTTGAATGCTATTCTTGTCAATTAAGATTGAAAAGAGTACAAAACATCCAGACCGATTAATAACTTGTCAGTCATCTGGGGAATGAAGTCCATGAGCTATGTGTTCGATATCGAGACGCTCCATGCCATCGCCCGAAAGGGGCTAGGAAAGGCGCACGACGAAATGGTGAGAATCGTGGTGGAAGAGGCCGCTCTGGCCTACCCTGCCCATATTGATTCCAGCCCTCGGCGCAGATGGCTTTTCAGCCTGACGGCGGGGGCAACCGGCGTGATGACCCTGCTCCATGCATCCTTTAGTGAATATCTTATTATCTTTGGAACGCCCGTCGGTACCGAGGGTTTTTCCGGACGCTACCACATGGATATCCATGATTTTTTGCTGGCCGGTGATATCTGGAACTACAGGCAAGACCGCTGCGGAGTGCGTGAGGTGGTCCGGCCTGGCGACCACATCGTCCTAGAACGCGGCAACGTCAAAGGATTCAAGATACCGGAAGAGGCCTGGATGCTGGAATATGGCAGGGGGTTCATACCGTCCTCCTTCCCGCTCATCCTGGGTAATGTGTTGTTCAGCGCTGTCGATGGAACGACCCTGGCCGAGACTGTGTGGACGTATGGCAAGATGGCGCTGCGTGAGCTAGTGGTAAACCGAAAGTTCTAAATCGGATAAAGGAGAGGCTAATGAACGATCAAGACTTAAGACAAAACTCTGCCGTTGACGCTGTGCGCCAGAAATATGGTTTTGGCCTTTCCTGGCTTGTGCTCATGGTGACATTGCCGCCGCTGGTGTATTACCTTTGGATCTGTGTCACCTATTATCAAGGCGAACTGGTGTTTCCAAGTGGTACGGCGGCATGGCTGCAATTTTGGTTGCACGTCTCGCCGCCCACCTGGAAGGCGGCCAGCCTCTATGGAGCCTGGCTCCTGGCCCAAGCGGCTTTGCAGGTTTGGGCGCCCGGACCAACAGTTCAGGGCATGGAGCTACCTGACGGGAGCCGGCTCGACTATCGGATGAATGGAATGTTTTCCTTCCTGCTCACCTTGGGCGTGGTGGCTGCTCTGGTGGCTTTGGGCTGGCTGGATGCCACGGTTTTGTATGACCAACTCGGCCCGCTCCTTACTGTAGTGAACATATTCACCTTTGCCTTCGCCGGCTTTCTTTATTTCTGGGGACTGAAAGGCGCGGACTGGGAACGGCCGACGGGGAGACCTTTCTATGATTACTTCATGGGCACGGCCCTCAATCCAAGGATTGGTTCCCTCGACCTCAAGCTGTTCTGCGAAGCCCGCCCCGGCATGGTCTTCTGGATGCTCATGAACCTTTCCATGGCGGCCAAACAATACGAATTGCATGGTACGGTGACGGTCCCGATGATACTGGTGGTAGGGTTTCAGAGCATTTACCTCATCGACTACTTTATCCACGAAGAGGCCGTCCTCACGACCTGGGACATCAAGCACGAGAAATTTGGCTGGATGCTTTGTTGGGGCGATCTGGTGTGGCTGCCCTTCACCTACACGCTACAGGCCCAGTATCTGGTTAACCATACCCACGATCTCCCTGCCTGGGGGATTGCTGCCATCGTGGCCTTGAATCTGTGCGGCTATACAATCTTCCGGGGAGCCAATATCCAGAAGCACTATTTCCGGCGTAATCCAAACCGGGCCGTGTGGGGTCGGCCAGCTGAATACATCAAAACCGCCAAGGGTTCGCTGCTACTAACCTCTGGCTGGTGGGGTTTTTCGCGGCACATGAACTATTTCGGCGATCTGATGATCGCCCTTTCGTGGTGCTTGCCAACTGCTTTCGGCAGTCCTCTTCCTTATTTCCATATCGTCTACTTCACCATTCTGCTCCTCCACCGGGAGCGACGGGATGATGCCATGTGCCTGGCGAAGTACGGGAAGGATTGGCTGCACTACCGGGCACGGGTGCCATGGCGGATTGTGCCGGGAGTTTACTGAAAACACCCAGGCTCACTGGACAAGATGAGTCCCAATCCACTTGTTAAGCCTGAAAAGCCGCAGGAAGAGAAGGTATTCAGGNNAGAAGCGATTTATTTCGATGTGCAACCCCATTGTTACCTGCCACTACAAATAGAGCTCTATGCATAGTTTTATGCTTGAAGGAACTTTGTTAATTCATCACTAGTTGAATGATACCCATAACTTTTAAAATGCATGGCGACATTCAGGTAAATGAAAGATGAAATCATCAACCCGACATTCCGCACCCCTGCTA
>PMJA01000159.1:11327-11825 GCA_003158415.1 Methylobacter sp. | reverse complement strand
TGGCCGGGGGTGATGGCGCGTTGCGGTTGTTCAAAACTGACTTTGACGCGGTCGCTCGCCAACGGCTCGACGCGGCAAACCTGATCGGCCTGCCGGTAGCGGGTTTTGCCGGCGCAATGGAGGGCTGCGGTTAACGGCCGGTTGCTGCACCAGTCCAGCTGACTCGCTTCCAGAGTGTTGTGCAGCATGAGCGGATGATCGTGACCTTGGCCCACAATCAGCACGTTGTTTTCCAAGTCTTTATCCAGCACATACCAGGGCTCATCGGGAGCATTTTTAACGCCACCTATGCCTAAACCCTGGCGTTGCCCGAAGGTGTAATACATTAAACCGGAATGTTTGCCGATGTACTGGCCTTCCGGCGTGCGCATTTCACCGGGCTGAGTGGGCAGATAACGTTGCAGGAATTCGGTAAATTTGCGCTCGCCGATAAAACAGATACCCGTGCTGTCCTTTTTCTTGTAGTTGTCAAAGCCCGCTTTCTTGGCCAGGGCGCGG
>PMJA01000159.1:0-11318 GCA_003158415.1 Methylobacter sp. | reverse complement strand
CTCAGGACGAACGGAGCGTGGGGACGAAGTGACCCGCGCATAATGGCCTGTCGCTATGTATTCCGCACCCAAATCTTCAATGGCGTAATTCAAAAAAGCTTTGAATTTAACATGCTTGTTACACAAAATATCGGGATTCGGCGTGCGTCCCGCCTTGAATTCAGATAAAAACACCTCGAAGACTTCATCCCAGTATTCGGCGGCAAAATTAACGGTTTTCAGTTCTATACCCAGTTTGTCGCAGACTTGTTGCGCATCGGCGAGGTCTTCCATGGCGGTGCAATAGTCTGTACCGTCATCTTCTTCCCAGTTTTTCATAAACAAACCGGTAACGTGATGGCCCTGTTCCAGCAGTTGCAAGGCGGTTACGGAAGAATCGACGCCGCCGGACATGCCGACGATGATGTTTTTACTCATGGTCAAGATCGAGAAATGATTTTATCAAGGATAATGGATAACGCTGCCCACTCAGGTATTCGTCCACGCTGATCAGCACCAGGGGACTGCGCAGCCGGTGCTGCTGCGCGGCAATTTCGTCGCGCGTGAGCCAGTGCGTTGCGACGATGCCGTCATCCAATAACTGATCCGGGTCATGGCTATGACAGCGACCGGAAAAACAAACTCTAAGAAACGTGGGGAAATCAGGATTTTTGCGCCAAAGTTGCACGGAAATAAGGTGCTCAGGCTCGAAATGCCAGGCCGTCTCTTCAAGCACTTCACGCCGGACAGCGGCGATCAGGTCTTCGTTTTTTTCAAAATGTCCCGCAGGCTGGTTGAATTGCAGGCCGCTGGTGGTTTCTTCTTCAACGAGCAAAAAACGATTATCCTGTTCGATAATGGCGGCAACGGTAACGTGCGGTTTCCAAACCATTGATAATTTCCGGCGTTAATAAAATTGAATATGTTACTAGATATGAGGAACTTATGTTGGTAAAAATGATTATAAAAGGGAAAGTTTAAGCGCCAGTATAATTTTTCCCCCTGAGCACTGCATCTTCCGTGTTTTAATTTGTTAGGCACATAGACTTGAAATACTCTACTATTAGCATTATCTTAAACACTTAGAGTATTTTTGTTTATTTTCTTATTATGTCCGATTTCGATCCGTTCAAAGATGATGATGACGGCGTGGCTGTTCAGGAAGCCAAGCCTAAGCTAAAAAGACCGCCGCTATACAAAGTTATTTTATTAAATGATGACTTTACGCCCATGGATTTTGTGATTGAAATTTTAATGGATTTTTTTGCTATGCCTGAACAAAAAGCGACACAGGTTATGCTGCAAATACATACGCAAGGGGTGGGGGTCTGCGGAACCTATTCCAAAGACGTTGCAGAAACCAAAGTCTA
This sequence comes from Methylobacter sp., assembly GCA_003158415.1. Taxonomy (GTDB): domain Bacteria; phylum Pseudomonadota; class Gammaproteobacteria; order Methylococcales; family Methylomonadaceae; genus Methylobacter_C. The sequence continues at coordinate 9,969 of PMJA01000159.1, read as the reverse complement.
TATAGTCAACGATTATTCACGGGCGCATCAACATCCGTTGCTGTGTTCGATGGAAGCAGTGTAAATTTGGAGCGTTTATGTTAAGTAAAGAACTTGAAGTTACGTTAAATACCGCCTTTAAAAATGCGCATGATAAACGTCACGAATTTATTACGGTAGAGCATTTGTTGCTGGCATTGCTGGATAACAGCGCGGCGGAAGTCGTCATGAAAGCCTGCGGCTGTGATATTAAAACGTTGCGCGGGCAGTTGAGCCAATTTATTGATGAGACGATGTCGCTGATTCCACCGGGCATCCAGCGCGAGACTCAGCCCACGCTGGGCTTTCAGCGGGTATTACAACGGGCCGTTTTTCATGTCCAGGCATCCGATAAAAAGGAAGTGACTGGCGCCAACTTATTCGTAGCCTTATTCAGCGAGCAGGATTCCCATGCCGTCTATTTATTGAATAAACAGGATATATCGCGCCTGGATGTGGTGAATTTTCTGGCGCATGGCATTTCCAAAACCGATCAGGAGCATGACGCATCCGGCGACTCTGCATCCGAAACAGGCAATACGGATGCTGACGCGGGCAGTCCATTGGACAAATATACCACCAATCTTAATGAAGAAGCCTTGCAGGGCCGCATAGACCCGTTAATCGGCCGAGAGCTTGAACTTGAGCGCACCATACAAACGCTGTGCCGCCGCCGTAAAAACAATCCGTTATTGGTCGGTGAAGCGGGCGTCGGAAAAACCGCTATTGCTGAAGGTTTGGCGAAAAGAATCGTCGAAAAAAATGTGCCTGAAATTCTGATGAATAGCGTGATCTATTCACTGGATTTGGGGGCGTTGGTTGCCGGTACCAAATATCGCGGCGACTTTGAAAAGCGACTTAAGGCATTGATGAACCAGCTTAAAAAAGAGCCGGATTCCATTTTATTTATTGATGAAATTCACACCATTATCGGCGCAGGCTCGGCTTCCGGCGGAGTGATGGATGCGTCTAATTTAATCAAGCCGGCGCTAGCTTCCGGCCAGTTGCGCTGCATAGGTTCCACCACTTACCAGGAATATCGCGGGGTTTTTGAAAAAGATCATGCCCTGGCGCGCAGGTTCCAGAAAGTCGATGTACTGGAGCCGTCGGTTGCAGACACTATCCTGATTTTAAAAGGCCTGAAGTCGCGTTTTGAAGAGCACCATAATGTCAAATATTCTGCCGAAGCGTTACGTGTGGCCGCCGAACTATCGGATCGCTATATTACCGACCGGCATTTGCCGGATAAAGCAATCGATGTGATTGATGAGGCGGGTGCAAAACAACGCATGACGACTGAAGCCGACCGCAAACAGGAAATTGATGTGGCTGAAATTGAAGACATCGTCTCAAAAATTGCTCGGGTTCCGGCAAGATCGGTTTCTACCAATGATATAGATAAGCTGGCCAATCTGGAAAAAAACCTGAAAATGCTGGTTTTTGGTCAGGATGAGGCGATTTCGGCATTGGCGTCGGCGATAAAATTATCGCGTGCAGGCCTGCGCGATTCCCAAAAAACTATCGGCTCATTTATTTTTGCAGGCCCTACCGGCGTCGGTAAAACGGAAGTGACACGGCAGTTGGCTAAAGTATTGGGTGTGGAACTGATACGTTTCGATATGTCCGAATACATGGAGCGTCATACCGTTTCCCGGTTAATAGGCGCGCCCCCCGGCTATGTCGGCTTCGATCAGGGCGGATTGCTAACCGAACAGGTCACCAAACATCCGCATGCGGTATTATTGTTGGACGAGCTTGAAAAAGCGCATCCTGACGTTTTTAATCTGTTATTGCAGGTAATGGATCACGGGTCATTAACCGACAACAACGGGCGCAAGGCCGATTTCCGTAACATTATTTTGGTGATGACCACCAATGCGGGCGCCGAAGAAGGCAGCCGCGCTTCCATTGGCTTCACTCAACAGGATCATGCCACCGACAGCATGAAGATCATAGAGAAAGGCTTTTCACCTGAATTTCGCAACCGCTTGGATGCGATTATCCAATTTAAACCGCTGGATATTTCAATTGTCGGGCATGTGGTCGATAAGTTTATCTTTGAACTGGAAGCCTTGCTTACCGAAAAGCAGGTAACGCTGGCGTTGGATACCGATGCGCGTTTGTGGTTGGCTGAACATGGCTGCGATCCAAAAATGGGGGCTAGACCGATGGCGCGATTAATTCAGGAAAAAATCAAAAAACCTCTGGCTAATGACTTGCTGTTCGGCAAGCTCGCGCACGGCGGTCATGTCAGAATTTATGTGGAAAACAATGAACTTGCTTTTGCTATAGAAAGCAATGAGTTGGTCGTTTCTGAAGCCAATTTTTGAGGTCGATCAGCCATCAGAACAGGTGCGTTAATTCCATCCAGGATGGGATTAACGCATACGGAAGGTAATGCGGCCTTTACTCAAATCGTAAGGCGTCATTTCAACCTTAACGCTATCGCCGGTGAGTATGCGGATATAATGTTTGCGCATCTTTCCCGAAATATGGGCAGTCACAACGTGACCGTTCTCCAGTTCAACACGGAACATGGTATTCGGAAGGGTGTCTATGACTTTGCCTTCCATTTCGATTTGATCTTCTTTAGCCATTTGTAGTTAGTCTCAGCAATTAAATTGATTGATTATAACATAAGCTGATTTCTAACAATAGATTTATGAAAGTGTTCGGTGGGACAATGTCCCTGTCTTAAACTGATAATCGGCCAATCGGCGGCTTTGGCGAATTCAGTCAGTTTTTCGTCGGGATCGACGGCAACCGGGTTGTCCACCCGCTTCAGCAAAGGTAGGTCGTTATGGGAATCGCTATAAAACCAGCTGTCTTGCAGGGTTTCGGTTGAATTTTTTAACCAGTCTGCCAATAATTGCACTTTACCTTCCTGAAAGCAGGGGACGCCGGTAAAGCCGCCGGTATATCGGCCGTCTATAAATTCAGGCGTTGTGGCAAGTAAATTGTCGATGCCGTACAGTTTAACTATAGGCTCAGTCACGAAGCGGTTGGTTGCGGTAATGACCAGTAAGGTGTCGCCTCGGTCTCGATGTTTGGCGATCAGTTGCTGCGCCGGTTTTAATAATATCGGGGTAATAATATTTTGGATAAATTGCGTCCGCCACAGGTATAGTTGCTCTGGGTCGTTATCGGTTAAGGGCTGCAGGGAAAAATTTAGGAATTCGACTATATCCAGCGTGCCTTGTTTGTAATCATCATAGAACTTGGCGTTGGCGCTTTCATAATAGTCTTTGTCAACGATGCCCTGGTCGACCAGGAATTGTCCCCATAAGTAATCGCTGTCGTCGGCTATCAGGGTATTATCTAAATCAAAAATCGCTAAACTCACGTTAAACCTGTCTGTAGTAATTAAAAGGGCTGTGCACTCTGGTATCTGGCGTTTTTTTATGGAACAATGGGCCCATTATAAACAACCTGACCTACTCTTGTAATTTTATCCGGTGGACAATATTTAAGAGAGGGACAAGTAAAAGATACAGGTTTAACATGATAGACTCTAAAGGATACCGGCCCAATGTCGGGATCATCCTTTGCAATGACGAGGGTNNCAGCGATGTATCGAGAATTGTGGGAAGAAACAGGGCTGCAACAGCAGCATGTACAGATATTGGGACGGACGCGCTATTGGCTGAGGTATCAGTTGCCTGAGCGCTATATACGCAAAAACTCCCTGCCTTTATGTATAGGGCAAAAGCAAATATGGTATATGTTGCGCTTGATTACCCAGGATACCACCGTGCGTTTCGACCATTGCGCGAAGCCGGAGTTTGACAGCTGGCGGTGGGTTGACTACTGGGAGCCGCTTAATGATGTGGTTTATTTCAAGCGCAAGGTTTATCAAAAAGCGATGACTGAGTTAGGTGCTATTTTGGCGATTGATTCCGTGCCTGTGGATGCCGTAGGTTATTTGGCAAAAGAAAATAAAAGTATCAAAGTGAAAGGTTCAAGATAAAAGGCTTTTTATAAGATAGTTCATAACAATCAAACCAACGAAGGTAGAAACGATGAATGCTATATATAAATCAACCGCTGTTTTATTACTGATGCTGCCTTTAAGTGGGGTGAGTTTGGCGGCAGAGCCTATGCAAGGCATGAATATGAATAAGCCCCAAGGCGAGGATGCGGGAAAGCAAGGCATGGGCATGATGGGGATGGGCATGAGCGAAGGACATCTGCAGGCTATGCAAGAACACATGCTGAAAATGCACGACTATTCCAATCGGATATTGGCTGAAAAAGACCCTGCCAAACAAGCTCAGCTCAAACATGAGCAACTGGAACTGATGAAAGCGCATCAGGCTCAAATGATGCAACATCACTCACAAATGATGCAGGGACATCAATAGTCGATTCATTGTAAGTGGCTAACGTCCCATTATTTGCAGGATTTAGACCTGTCAGGTTTTTAAAACCTGACAGGTCTTGCAAAGATTGTCGGCGCTTAATCGCAATGTCCAGGTTTTTTCATGCCGATTATTATTCAGTGGGTAGATAGTTGCTCCGGCGTCGAGACGTCCATCAATGTTTACACTCCCGCAGGGCCGCTGGTTTTATTGAGTCGGCAAGGCGTTGTTAGTCGCGCAGACTGGGTGCCGGACGATGATGGCATCTATCCGCAAGACCACGAAATACAACGGCAATTTCAGCACTACTGGTTAAATGCCGATAAACCGATACACCTTACGTTGTTAAGACAAGGCAGCGCTTACCGGCAACAAGTCTGGGCTGAGTTGTGTAACATTCCTATTGGCGCAACCTTAACTTATTCTGCATTGGCCCAAAAAATAGGCTCATCGGCGCGCGCCGTCGGCAATGCCTGCCGGGATAATCCTTATCCTGTGATTATTCCTTGCCATCGGGTCGTGTCCGTTTCCGGCATGGGCGGCTATTGCGGGCATACGGCGGGTGATTTTATGGCGATCAAATCCAAATTGCTGGACTATGAGGCGCTTTTTAAACCATGAGCGCAATAGGTTTGATAGACCAGTTTCTCGATGCCGTCTGGGTGGAGCAGGGTTTAAGCGAAAATACACTGTCCGCGTACAGCAGCGATTTGCGTATTTTTGCTAAATGGTTGGCGGATAAATCTATGCTGGACGTCGATACCGGCGATTTATCAAAGTTTCTGGCGAGTCGCTATCAAGCCGGTATAGGCAATCGATCTTCGGCGCGTATTTTATCCAGTTTGCGCCGCTTTTATGGCTATTACATCCGGGAAAATCGTCTATCTATTGATCCTACGGCGTTAATAGCATCGCCCCAACTCGGGCGCCCCTTACCGATCTCGCTTTCCGAGCACGATGTCGAGCTATTGTTGAATGCGCCCGAGGTGACCCATACTCTGGGATTTCGGGATAAAGCTATGCTGGAAATGCTCTATGCAACCGGACTTCGGGTATCGGAGTTAGTCGGATTAAAATTCGAACAAATCAGTTTCAGGCAAGGCGTCGTCAGAATCATAGGCAAAGGCAATAAAGAGCGGTTGGTGCCGGTGGGTGAAGAGGCCATGAGCTGGCTGGAAGCTTACATGAATGCAGCCAGAAAAACGTTGTTGGGCGGACAGCAATGCGATTATTTGTTTGTGACTAACCGCGCGGACGGCATGACAAGACAGGCTTTTTGGCATATTATCAAACGTCACGCCAAAAAAGCAGGGATTAACAAAGAGCTGTCGCCGCATACGTTAAGACATGCTTTTGCAACGCATTTATTAAATCATGGCGCCGATTTGCGCGTGGTGCAATTATTATTGGGGCATGTCGATTTATCGACCACGCAAATTTATACCCACATAGCCCGCGAACGCTTAAAAGAGTTACATTTAAAATATCATCCCAGAGGATAGTCAAGATGACACAAAACATACACCCGACCGCTTTTATAGCGCCTAATGTAACGCTGGGAGACGCTGTTACCGTAGGCCCTTTTGCCGTGATTGAAACCGGCGCGCAGTTGGGCGCCAACTGTCAGGTGGGCGCTCATGCCGTGGTACACAGTCATGTGAAAATGGGCGATGGCAATATTTTACATCCCCATGCGGTGTTGGGCGGATTGCCTCAAGATACGGGGTTTAAGGCGGAAACGGTTTCCTGGCTGATTATTGGCGATAATAACGTGTTCAGGGAAGGTTTTACCGCGCACCGATCGTCTAAAGAGCATGGCGAAACCCATATCGGTTCAGGTTGCTTCTTTATGAATAACAGCCATGTCGCCCATGACTGCACTATCGGCAATAACACGATATTTGCCAATAATGTTGCGATAGGTGGGCATGTTGAGGTGGGCAATAACGTTTTTATAGGCGGCGCCGTGGTAGCGCATCAATTCTGTAGGATAGGTTCTTATGCGATCGTGCAGGGAACTACCGGGCTTAATATGGATGTTATCCCCTTTATGTTGATAGGCGGACGTCCGGCGCGGCACTACAAACTAAATACGGTAGGCTTAAGGCGTGCAGGCATCATCGGAGATCGCTATAGAGTATTGTCAGCGGCATTTCGGTTGTTAAAAAACAAGCAAAGCCTGGATGAATTAGAAGAAACCGAAGAGTTAAGGCAATTATAAGACTGGCTGGCGGTTAAGTCCAAGCGCGGGTTGCATGGATTTATTGATATATCGGCTTAGTTCAGATTACTACTCAATCTGGGCATTATCATAGCGTCGACATCAATCATATTGAATCGTTACCCATACGGCTTCGTTAGGCATGGATTTGTGCGATGGATGCTTTGAAAGTATGCGGAGGCGGCAACGGTAACGTAGACTCCATGAGAAGCTCCAAAACCTCTTGCCCGTTCCGCAATGCCTCTTCTACGTCTCGCCATGAGTTAGCGCATATGGCCTAAATTCGGGAAGGGAAGCTATATAACAGCTGTCTCCACGCGGGACGGGGTATGTTACCCCGTCCCGCGTGGAGTTTTCCCCCGCATACCATGAAACGTTTACCTGCTCCAACTTTTAGATTTTCCGCTGGCTGATGTTGCAGTTCCACCAGAACCATGATTCCAACTAGCAGAGCCACCACCCGCACTTTCGGCAGAACCGGAACCATGACTCCATGAAGCTGAACCACCATTGCCACTATGAGCGGAGCCACTACCATCACTCCAGGCAGCAGAGCCACCATGCGCTCCATCAGCCGCTCCCGTACCATCATGGGAGTAGGCTGTGCCACCTTCGGCACCATGTGCGTAGGTAGTATCAGTTGCAGAATTGTGGTACGCCGACCCGCCATAGGCTCCATGAGCGTAAGTAGAGGTGCCATTAGAATAAGCAGCGCCGCCATAAGCGCCATGTGCATAGGTAGCGGTGCCGCTGGAGTAAGCTGCGCCGCCAGAAGCAGGCGCTACATAGACTGCGGTTGGAGGTGGGGCAGCAGGAGCCACATAGACCACAGTAGGGGGTGGAGAAGCAGCAGGGACTACGATCACACGGCGTGCGCCTGCAAACACCCAGGCACCGACAGGCAATGATGTTAGCAGCACCGAGGCAAAACTCACTAATAACAGTGTTTTTTTCATTTTTTTCATTGTCTTATCCTCATTCATTTACTTTTATTTTTGCCCGGAGCGATAATATCAAACTCGATTTGTTTGGAATTTGCGGGAGCTTTAAACACAAATATGTCCGCTTTCAGCTTGGGATTAAGATTCCAGTCCTTGTATTCGATCATAAAACGGGGAAAGTTTGGAACCTGCTTATAGGTCATAGCCATACGAAGTGGGAGAGCTCTTTTGCCGTTTTCGATCCAGATTTCCCAATTGAGACCAGGTTCCATATAGGCAAAATGTTCACAAGGTAGCCCATTCACCATGGATGGCCCTACTACGATAGCGTGTGTTAAATTTTTGGTCATCACGGCGTAAGGATCACTGTACATAAAATCCGCTGAAGGAAAATTAATATGCGTCTTGGTCGTCACGAATTCCAGCATTTCATCAATCGTGGCAATTGGCTCGGAAATGGAATGAACATTCTTCTGTGGATCAAAAGCCGTGACTTTAGCGCCATCAAAATAAAACTGAAAGCTTGGTACGTCACCAAACACATTGACGCGTAATTTATTTGGCCTTTGCAGGGCAACTTCAGTCTCGACAAAGAAGGCTAGAAATTGACCGGTAGCCTCCGCCTGTACTTCCATAAAGTTGTTTGAACGGTAGGTGAACGCTTTGGCAGAAGCCAGTGTTGCACTCATTTGCTTAAGACGATCCAGAGCATACTTTTCAATGACCGGCGGTGGCACTGGGTTTACAGGTTGCGCCGCTTGTTGTTCTACCTTAGTCACTGGTTGAGCAGGCACATTAACTGGCGTCTGCTCCTGATGCGCACAACCCTGCACTAAAAGCGCAAGAACGATTGAAGATAATAGGAAGTGTTCTAACGAAATTTTTCCGGATTTTTTTTGTTTATTTTGCATAATTAGGCCTCTTTTAATGTAGTGATTATTGGTTGTCCATTTTTGATCCAAAGACAATTCTCCATCAATCGTCTCTTTACGGTACCCGTTTCACAGGCGGTGGAATCCATGAGCCATCAAAGATCGAGGGAGCTGTTTTACGGGGAGCGTAGATTCTCATCACCAAGACGAATTTCCCTTTCGGTGCCGGTAGCCAGTTGGCTTCCTTGTCCTTACAGGGTAGCCGTAGATGTAAGCGTCGCGGACGATCTCTTGCTTTGCATGCACCCGGAGAGTGTCAAGGCGATAGCTATGAGCGCCAAAACCCCGGAAAGGCATTTCAACAATTTCATTTTACCTTCCCTTGGCTACGGTTTGTAGTTGCTATACGGGCCTCCTGTGCGGTCGTAGGTGTTGCCGAGTTCGTCCTGAGTGATCTGGGTTTTGCCGTTGTCGGTCATAAAGACCAGAGTCTGTTCAAGGATGGGGGAGCGGAACTTCCAGCCTGGGGGCAGTTTCAGTCTCGAGCCGAGATTCTTCAGGTCTTCGAATTTCTGGGTAGGATCCTTGATCAGGCTGGCCGATTTCATGACCCACGAGACGCCTTGTGGATCATCCAGGATGTAGGCGCGAGATCCTTTGTCGATGCTCATGCTGGTGTCACGGTTCGCGGTCATGACCTGGTAGGAGAGATCCTTACCTTCGCGGACCGCGTCGGGGATCGGGAACCACATGACCCAGCGGGCCTTGAGATCTTGGAAATCGCGCTCCGTACCCATCTTCACGCCAACATGGTCGAGCGTCCAGAGACGCGGTCCGTTCTTTATGGTCTTCAGTGCGTCATTGTCTTTCTTGATCTTTTCCAGATCAAGCTTATCCACCAGAGCTGCGGGGGTACTGTCACCGCCACCTGCGGGGTTCGCGCCGTTCAGGCCGATGGTGTTGTAGACACCAGCTGTGTAGTTGCTGGTCACGGCATTGCCGAATACCAGCAGGATTTCGGTGTAGCGGCTGCCCATGAGGTTGTCGAACCTATGCTCCGAGACTTGAGCATTGTCCTTCGGCAGGGGCGCGCAGCCAGCAAGGAGCGCACCTGCGACGAGGAACAGCCCCAAGGTCTTCATTATGGGTTTGAGCCCAACTATTTTTGTGTCAGATTTCATGTGTCTCTCCAATTATCTCGATTTGGGTGTTTTATTTTGCTTATCTGTAGCAACCCAGTGGTATAAAGCCTCACCAGAAAAATTTCTGTTGATTGGGTGGTATGGTTTTTTCTTGCTCCCAGATCAGCGAAAAAAGCATTCGGCCATTTAATGGTCGCACAGGCATGCCCTGATAACTATTTTCCAATCAAAGAGAGGGCTTTGTGCAACGGAGCGCTTGAGACCTTGATGGATCCTTCCAGTGGGTGATTTAATTCCAGAATAAGAAAAATCGCGCCCGACATCGATAGGGCGCAAACGAACAATGCCGATTTTGCTGTCAGGTTTCGAGGGGCTAACAAACCAAATAGAGCAAACAGGACGGTGAGCCAGAATGTG
>PMJA01000366.1 GCA_003158415.1 Methylobacter sp. | reverse complement strand
GCCCTTCAAAATAAAAAGCTTTGTGTTCTGGACCGGCGTTTATAACGCCGGATTGGCCTTGACCTTAACCTGTCCGGCCGCTTATCGATGGTTGGGGCTTAATATTCCGACGCCTTTCTGGGGCTGGTTGTTCGCAGGTTTTTTAATCTTTACCAGTGCGGCGTTGATTTTAGCGTCGCGGGATTTACGCCGCCGCGCGTCTTTCGTGTATTGGGAAGCCATACTCCGTTACATCGCAGCGTTATTAATCATACCCGCAGGGCTGTTCGGGGATCTGGGCTTGATTGCCGTACCCTTGGGGCTAGGCGATCTGGTTATCGGACTGGTGTATACATTCAGCCTGCCCAAGGAATTGGGCATATCCCATTGCGCTCTGCTCTGCGACCGCCTTGATCAATCATAGGTAATCGATCAAAAATATGGCTCTATGTGAAATAGAGTGGATATAAACTTTCATCGAAGCGCTGTAAGAGTAAATCCGTTCGTCCTGAGCTTGTCNNAAGGATGGACGGATTTACGGTCAAACCTAATATGGTCGCTCGTATGATACTTATTTACGCACCTTTCATTTATCTAAAAAAGCCATTTATTTTAAAGTACATAATTATAATTTATCATTAAAAGCGATATGAGTCAGAAGGATTCTTGTCACCTTTTTCCATTCATCCTTCGACAAGCTCAGGACGAACGGAAAAAGGTGACAAGCCCGAGTAAAGTTACCCACTGTAAATCATATAGAGTCAAAAAGACTGGAAACGGATTTTCGCGTTCGAGAAATAATGGAGCTTAGTCTATGAATTATCGTGGGAGCGGCTAAAGCACTCCCACAAAAATGGAAATATTCAAGTTATTATATTTTCATTCCTTAATCAATTACCCGGCCCTACCAATGTCACTTCAATACGACGATTCTGGGATCTTCCGGCAGGAGTGTCATTTGAAGCCACTGGATTCGATTCGCCAAAACCTTGGGCTGAGATCAGGTTTTGGTTAACGCCTTGTTTTACCAGATATTCAACCACCCCATCGGCACGTCTGGATGACAATTCAAGATTGGAAGCAATGCCTTCGCGCTTTAATCCTGAACCAATTGCAACATTGTCGGTGTAACCGTCAACAATCACTTTCGTTTGCTGTAGACCTGAAAGAGTCGGCACTAATTTACTGAGAACAGCCTTGGCTTTGCCATTAAGTCTAAAGCCGCCTTCAGAAAATAGAACCTGATCCACCATAGTGACTTTAAGTTTCCCATCCAGGAGTACGATCTGCGCTTGATCGGCACTAAATTGAGATTGCAGCTGTTGATATTCTTGTTCTAACGCATTGTACTTGTTCTCAGTAACACAACCGCTTAGTAAAACGAGGGAAGCCAGCGCACCAGCGATTAACAATTTGTCTATTGGTTTTTTCATTTATGCTCTCAATGTATCAGGATGTGGCCCGGTGATTTCGGTCGCTTTGCGCAACGGTTCTTACACCAAGCCCTAGGGTTAAATAAAAGCGAACGCTATTATATCCAGGCGTAACAAGCAACACTATTATTCATTGCCGCGCACCGCAGCCAGCGCATCGTGCAGCGTCGAGAAAATAAATTTCTCGCCGATGACCGCCGTAATGCCATGCCGGTTCATATCCTCCCGCAGATAAATGTTGACGCGTCCGAAGACCAAATTGACCTTGCGGCTCTTCAGGTCGTCGCACAGATCACGCAAGGAACGCGCGGCGGAATAGTCAATGTCCGTCATCGCGGATGCGTCGACCACAAACCAGCGTACCGGGGTCGGCGCCTGTTCTATCAGCGCACGTACTTCATCGGTGAAACGGTTGTCGTTGGCGTAGAACAAATCCGCGCCGAACCGGTAGATCACCAGCCCAGGTTCTGTCTCAACCCCCGGCGTCGCCGACACTAGCAGCCATTGACCTGACCCATCCGGCGTCAGCACCATCGTATTCGGGCGATAACTGTGATGAACATGCCGCAACAGCGACAACGCGACCGCCAGCAGTATGCCTTGTTCCAGCCCGACCAACGTCACTACCGCAGCCGTGACCAGAGCCAGCCTGAATTCGCCCGGACTCTCGCTACGAATGTCGCGCAGGCTGCGAAAATCGACCAATCCAATAGCGATAGTGAAGACGATGCCGGCGAGCACGCTACGGGGCAGATACTGCAGCGGCCCGGTAAAAAACAGCAGCACCAGCAGCACGATGCCTGCGAACGTAAGCTGCGCAAGCTGGCTGCGGGCGCCAGCCAGATCCGCCATCGCCGTCTGCGTGGGACTGCCGTTGACCACGAAGGCCCCGGACAACGCGGCGGCTGCATTCGCCGCCGACAAGCCCAAAATATCGTCATCCTCATCCACGCGCTCATGATGACGCACGGCGAATACCCGGGAAGTCGCCGCGCTTTGGGCGATAATAATCACGAAGCAGGATAAGGCGATAGGGATCAATTTAAGCAGCTCGCCCCAGCTTACGGCAGGAAATACCAGCGACGGCAATCCACCGGGTACCGGCCCGATGACGGCGATGCCGTGACCAGCAAAATCGTAAACATAGCTGACGCTTATTCCCGTTACCACCACAACAAGCGGTACGGGCAGTCGCGGCAGAAAGTGGCGAAAGCCGAGAATACAGCTTACCACCAACAACGATAGGCCGAGCGTGGGAAGATTGACCTGCATTAGGCCAACTGTGACCTGTTGCAGTTGCTCAATGGTTTTGTGCGCCGTCACGGGTATGCCGGACATTGAACCCAGCATAGCGATACCGATCTGGAAGCCAACGCCGGTAAGAAACCCGACCAGCACGGTACGCGAAAGAAAATCGGCGAGAAAACCGAGCTTGAAAATCCGCGCCAGCAACAGCAGCGCGGCGGTCAGCAGCGCGACCATGCCCACTAAAGCCATATATTTCACGCTGGCTTGCGGAGCCATGCCGGACAATCCACTGGAGAAAATAGCCGCCGTTGCCGAATCGGCAGCGACGACCAGATGGCGCGAAGAACCGAAGACAGCGAACATAAGCAGCGGCAGCAGCACCGTGTAGAGTCCGGTTACTGCGGGAGTGCCTGCGATACGGGTATAGCCCAGCACCTGAGGAATATTCATTGATGCCAAAGTCAATCCGGCGAGGGCATCGCGGATCGCTCCGGCACGGTTTAAAGGCCTAAGGCCTGCGAAAAAGTTCAGGCGCATAGCCATCTCCGGTTAGCCATTCTTTTCGTCTGCCTGCTTTTGCTCGGCAGCATGATACTTGATAAAGATTTCTTCCATGTTCACATGTGTAGGCGGCAGTTTTAGACCCATCTCGTCCAGCGTATCCGCAATAATCTCCGAGATGGCGAGATCGCGGAACCATTTGTGATTTGCCGGGATAATATACCACGGCGCATGGGGAGTGCTGGTCAGTTCCAGAGCATCCTCGTAGGCATCAATATATTCGGGCCATAACTCGCGCTCGGTGTAGTCGGCATCAGTGATTTTCCAATTTTTAGTCGGATCGTCGAGCCGCTGTTTGAAGCGCGCCAGCTGCTCCTCCGGGCTGATGTGTAGCAAAAACTTCAGAATCCGGGTGCCGTTGCTAGTCAGCATTTTCTCGAAATCATTGATCAAATCGTAGCGCTTGGACCAAACCGCCTTTTCCGCCAGCTTGTGTACGCGCACAACAAGAACATCCTCGTAGTGCGAGCGGTTGAAAATCACGATCTCACCCTTAGCTGGCGCGCACTGGTGGGTGCGCCAGAGAAAATCGTGGGCCGCTTCGGCCTTGCTGGGCTGCTTGAAACTGAACACGGATATTCCCTGCGGGTTTATGCCGCTGAACAAATGCCGCACCACCCCGTCTTTACCAGCGGCATCCAAGGCCTGCAACACCACCAGCAGTGACTGATCGCCATCGGCATAAAGCAAATATTGTAGCTTGTCCATACGGGCAAGGTGTTCCTGTATCTTCGGCAGCGCCGTTTCGTGGGACTCGTGCTTGTCGGTGTACGAAGGATCAATTTTGTCCAGATGAACCTTTTTACCGGGTTCGACGATAAATTCTTTACGATAGTTCATGTTTGCGTTTCCTTATTGGTAATGTACAAATTAATGCTATCTGCGTTCCTTGATGTAGAGCTACATCTCAGAATACCAGATCTGGAGGTATTATCAATAAGTTATACGCACCCCAACTTGCGCGCCGCGCCCAGGCTCCGGCGAGAAGTTACGCAAATAAGAAACCGAGTTGCGGATATTTTCATTGAGCAGGTTGTTGCCCTTGAGGAACAGCGTGACTTTACTGTCGTGAAAATCCTTGATTTGATATTCACCGCCGACGGTCAATAAATAATAGCCTGCCGTGGATGTGTCGTTGGCGCCCGGATCATTCTGGGCCTGGGCGCGGGTGAAGCGCAGATTGCCCGACCATTGCTGTTTGCTATAGTCCCATTGAAAGCCGAAGCGTAGCGGCGGCATGCGCGGCACATTGCCGCCGTTAATGAACGTGCCGCGCGTGTAATCGCTGAACAAGGTGAGATCGACGATGCCGTGGCGGTTTTCCATCACCGGAAACACCAGCTTGCTTTCGTAGCCCCTGAAAATGGCGTCGCCCTGCATACTGGCAGTCACCGGGGTACAGGCGCCATCGGGAGATGCAAGTTGGCACTGGGCGTTGGTTAAGGGCAGACCACCTGACGTTGGCGTAAAACCTGGAGGAACGAAATAGCCGGTGCGTTGCTGGTAAATGTAATTGTTCGCCCAGTTATTAAATAAATCCAGTTCGGCCCGCACCCAGTCGGTTTTGAATTTGTAGCCCAGATCCAGGTTATAGGAGGTTTCCATTTGCAAACCCGGATCGCCTAACTCATAGCTGCGAGTGGCGTCGTGATAGCCGTTGGCAAACAGTTCCTGCACCTGCGGCGCACGTTGGGAGCGGGTGATCCCCAAATTCAGGCTGTTGCGTTTATCGACTTTCCATAAACCCGAAGCGGAGGCGCTGACCGGCGTGTAGTTATAGGATGAACCCACCGTCGAGCCGAAGGGCGCAATATAACTGCTGGTGAGCGCAGGATTAAGCGACATTTCTTCCACCCGCGCCCCTAGCTGGTAAATCACCGGCCCGACATTAAAGGACTCCAGGCCGAATAACCCGAAACTGTTGCTCTGCGTGGCGGGAACTATGTTGGTTGCCGTCATGGGGGTGGTCGGAAGATCAACCGTAGGCACACCGCCAGCCGGAAAATTGAAGGCGGCAAATTGGCTGGAAATCGCCTGAAAACCGACCGCGCCCTTAAACGGCCCGATGGCCTTATGGGTCAGTTCTACACGCCCTTCGTAAGTTTTGTTGCTGAATGCCGTGCCCGGCCCGAACGGTATCCCCGGTACGCCGCCGTCCAGTTCAGTGTGATAATAATCGGTGTAGCCCATGCGCATACTGACCTTATCCGCAAAACTAAAAGGATTGTTCAATTCACTCTTGAAATCGTACTTCTTTTGCCGAATGTCGATACGGACGTTGGGGTCTGCATAGCCGTTGGTGAAGCCGCCATCCGGGGCGATACCGTAATTGTTATGCAGTTGATTGAAGGATAGACCGGCAAATCCCGCATCGCCGATGTACGCCCCCCCCGCCGAGCCGTTGGTGGTCTCGGCAAAGGTATTGGGTATGACGCCGTGCGTATTGTTCACCACCGTCAGCGTGGGGTCTAACGCTTGTGCTTTGGGTGCATCGATAGCCGTGCCGCCGATTGCCATATCGCCCCGGTCGCGAAACAAGCCGTCCAGATGATAAGCCCAGCTCCCCTTACTTCCCTCTGTTTTAAGCGCTGTACTGGATTCATTGAACGCTGAATCATAACTCTGTTCGAAATCGGCATTCAACGGCTTGGTATATAAATGAGTGGGAATGCGATTATCGATGATATTGACCACGCCGCCCATCGCCCCGCTACCGTACAACAAAGTCGCAGGCCCGCGCAGCACTTCAATGCGCTCGGCCATAGACGGCTCGATACTGGTGGCATGATCCGGACTTAACTGCGACACGTCATTGCTGCCAATACCGTTGGACAACACCCGCACACGGGGGCCGCTTTGACCGCGTATCACCGGCGTGCCAACGCCGGGGCCGAACGACTGGCTGGTAATGCCCTGCTCCTGTTTCAACGTCTCGCCGATGCTGTGACCCATTTTCAGGGTCAGCTCGTCGCCTTCCAGCACGGTCATCGGCGCGGTGGTTCGCAAGGGCGAGGTGACGATCACCGGCTCCAGTTCTACCGGCTGCTCATCGGCACGGGCAGGCAAGGCAAAGGTTCCGGCAGAGACCGCCATAAAAATGAGTTTTTTATACATCGTAACTTCCTATCAACTATTGTTATAATATAACATAACGCTTATTAGACAACAAATAAACAAAATCATCATTCCAGCAGGGAGAGCATAGCGAGGGCTGGCCGGAATCTAGAACACTGTTGCTTCAAACCCTGCTATGTGTGCTGCCGTACTGACTGCAGTTAATTTTGGGACTAAAGTGATTCTTTTTAAGGTTTTGACGTGATCCCGGTCTCGTCTCAAAGTTGCTTAACAGGAAGTAAACGATGAAAACCAACACGCTGACACCAGAACTTCTCTTAAAGGCATCGGTTCCCGATACGCTTGCGGCTCTCCATGTCGTGGCTAAGATTGGGCTCGCAACCAATGAGGTGTCTGAACGTAGGAAGAAATATGGTTACAACGAAGTACCCATAACCAAAACGCATCCGCTGCTTGTTTTTTTAGGCAAATTCTGGGGAATGTCCGCGTGGATGCTCGAATTGATCATCTTATTGTCCGCTGTGCTCGGGAATATTGCCGATCTCGTTGTGGTCAGTGTGCTATTGGTGGTTAATGCGGTTTTAAGTTATACCCAAGAACGCCGTGCCACAGGTGTTGTTGAAGCGCTACGGCAGCGCTTACAGGTTAGCGCCCGCGTCCTGCGTGATGCGACTTGGCAGGTCATACCATCCCGTGAGCTGGTGCCCGGCGATATTGTCCGTCTGCGCTCTGGCGACATCATTCCGGCGGATGTCAAGCTGTTGACCGGGACCTTGACCATTGACCAGTCATCCCTGACCGGCGAATCGAAGGATGTTGACACGGTTCCTGGCGGTGTACTCTCTTCAGGGTCTATCGTGCGCAGTGGCGAAGGCAACGGAGTGGTTTTAGTGACGGGGTCGAAGACTTACTTGGGCCGAACGACTGAACTGGTGCAGAAAGCCCAACCGAAACTGCATATTGAAATAGTGATCATCAAGGTTGTCCGCTGGCTTTTCGTTATAGTGGGCATATTGCTCAGCGTAGTGATTGGGCTTGCATGGATGCATGGCTTGCCGCTCCAACAGATAGCGCCATTAATGCTGGTTTTATTGATGAGCGCAGTGCCGGTTGCCTTACCGGTTATGTTCACCGTCAGCATGGCTTTAGGCTCGAAGGATTTGGCGAAGCACGGTGTATTGGTGACGCGCCTCAGTGCCGTGGAGGATGCAGCAACGATGGATGTGCTGTGCGCCGACAAAACAGGCACCATCACGATGAACCAACTTGCTGTCACGGGCGTGATACCCGTTGGGGACGCAACGGAAGCAAGCGTACTGTACGCGGGCTTGCTGGCTTCTAAAGAGTCTAACCAAGATCCGATTGATTTGGCCTTTGTTGCGGCGACAAAAGAGCGAGGCCTCTACATCGACAAACCTGCGGTCATTAAAGACTCGTTTGTGCCGTTTGATGCCAAAAACAGGCGCACGGAAGCCTTAGTTGAACAGAATGGACAGCGGTTACGAGTGATGAAAGGCGCAGTGGAAACGATTACCCAATTGTGCGGCTCATTGCCACCGGCCATTGCGGCGCTGGTCGAGACTTCATCATCCAAGGGTTACCGCACCTTAGCCGTGGCACAAGGTCCTGATGGGGGCAGCCTTACGTTACTTGGGCTAGTGACACTCAATGATCCGCCTCGGCCTGATGCCAAGCAACTGATTGCCGAACTTAAAGATTTGGGTGTTTCGGTCAAGATGCTTACTGGTGATGCGTTGCCAGTTGCAAGTGCAATTGGGAATGAAGTTGGGCTGCCTTGCATTCACCGAATGGCCGATCTGAAGGCAGCAGGTGAGCACACAAACCCAAAGGAGGAAGACCTATTGGCGGATGTCGATGGCTTAGCAGAAGTGTTTCCGGAGGATAAATACATTGTAGTGCAACACCTTCAGGCCGCCAACCATGTCACCGGCATGACCGGTGATGGCGTTAACGATGCGCCTGCACTTCGGCAGGCTGAGGTAGGTATCGCGGTCAGTACCGCCACGGATGTGGCCAAGGGGGCGGCGAGCGTCGTCCTGACTGAATCGGGGTTGACAAATATCGTGGTTTTGATAGGGCATGGCAGGGCTATTTACCAGCGCATACTGACTTGGATCATCAATAAGATCAGCCGGAC
>PMJA01000031.1 GCA_003158415.1 Methylobacter sp. | reverse complement strand
AGGTTTTAAACTGGGAATTGCTGTTTAAATAGCGCCTTGCTTGCTAGCCATACGCTGATAGGCTAGTATTTGCCTTTATTTAGAACACCTCTACAAGAAACAAAGGCAATGGTGTAAGCCACTGTACTTAGCAATCAACATTTAAAGAGATATACCATGCTAAAAAAATCCACAATTCTTATTGCAGCGCTTTTAATGGTTACATTGAGCGGCTGCGGTTCGACTTTTCGATTCTTCAAAGGGCAATCTTATCTCAATACCGATCTGATTGAAGCCAGTCATGATGCGACCGATAAGCTTGAAGGCAAATTTACCCGAAAGCTGGAAAAAGATACATTAATTGTGGTCAGTACGCTGCTTAATGTTAAAAATTTAAAGGAAACATCGGCGTTCGGCCGCATTATTTCAAATCAGATTGCCACCACTTTACATGATTCGGGCTATCAAATTATCGGCATGGATCTGCCCGCCGATGTTTTTATGATGAAAGATAATGGCGGGCTACAGCTTCCCGACGAAGATCAGGCTATACTCAAGAAATATAAAACTGTTTATTTGGTTGGTGGGGTATACGCGGCAGGCAAGCAAAACGCCTATGTAAGTTTGCGGGCGGTGGATAGATTTACCAAGCAGGTCATCGCATCGACCGATTTTTCTGTGGTTCTGGGCCCTGATGTAAGAGTGATGTTAAAAACTAAAGATACCAGCATCATCAGTTCGGCCGGTGTTCTTCCTGTGTCCTTAGTTGAAGAGGCTGTTCCGGCCGACAAAGATAGCGTTTCAGCCGTGGAAAGCATTTCCAATATGGGCAGCGTACCGGTCAATACCGCGCCGCCCTCGGAAAGCCCTTCCTCCAAGCCGAATCCCATGCCGGCCGTTGCTCCAGCTGTGGATGGCGATCCCTTCTCGCAGCAGGAAAAGCCGGTTGATAGCATTAATTAGTTATTAGTTCATAGGCTGGGTGTCAGTTTTCAGTCGATTGTTATTTTCCTTGCTATTTTAATTAGTGCCCCCATAATCCTATAATCTAAAAAAATTGTTAAAGGTTCCGTTTATGGAGGCATCCAAAATGAAAGAGTTACAACAAAAAGATAGCTTGATTCCCGTTTTACCGCTTAGAGATGTCGTGGTTTATCCGCACATGGTTATTCCTTTGTTTGTCGGTAGGGAGCGGTCTATTGATGCTCTGGATGCCGCTATGAAGTACAACAAGGAGATTTTGTTGGTTGCGCAAAAGGAAGCTGACGTTGATGATCCGGATATCACCGATCTTTACCAGGTGGGTACGTTGGCCAATATTCTTCAATTGTTGAAGTTGCCTGACGGCACGGTCAAGGTTCTGGTGGAGGGGAGTCAGCGTAGTAAGGTTCTACGGTATCAAGAAACAGGGCGCTTTTTTTCAGCGGATGTAGAAAGGATTGATGATGTCTTAAATCTCTCCGAGCAAGAGCAGGATGTATTGCAGCGGACGGTTATTAATTCATTTGATCAATATGTCAAATTGAACAACAAAATTCCGCCGGAAGTTTTGAATGCTTTGGCGGGTATTGATGATCCCAGTCGGCTTGCCGATACGATGGCAGCTCACATGAGCTTAAAGGTGAGTGACAAGCAGGGTATTCTTGAAGCCGCAGATATTGAAAGACGGTTGGAAGATTTAATGGCGTTAATGGAAGGGGAAGTCGACCTTCTGGAAATGGAGAAAAAAATTCGTGTGCGTGTTAAGCAGCAGATGGAGAAAAATCAACGGGAATATTATCTGAACGAACAGATGAAAGCGATTCAAAAAGAATTGGGTGACATGGAGGATGTACCCAATGAAATTGAAGATCTGGAAAAGAAAATTGCTAACGCGGGTATGTCCAAGGAAGCAAAAACCAAAGCGAGTGCGGAGCTTAATAAGCTTAAATTAATGCCTGCCATGTCCGCTGAGGCGACGGTGGTGCGTAATTACATAGACTGGATGGTCAATGTGCCCTGGAAGAAAAAGACCAAAGTGCGGCATGATCTGAAAATTGCCGAGCAGGTGCTGGAGGCCGAACATTACGGCTTGGACAGGGTAAAGGAACGCATACTCGAATATCTTGCCGTGCAGCAGCGGGTAAAGCAACTTAAAGGCCCTATTTTATGTCTGGTCGGGCCTCCTGGTGTCGGAAAGACCTCATTGGGAGAGTCTATCGCCAGGGCGACTAATCGTACTTATGTGCGCATGGCGTTGGGCGGTGTTAGGGATGAGGCGGAAATTCGCGGCCATAGGCGCACCTATATAGGCTCGATGCCCGGAAAAATTTTGCAGAACCTGACTAAGGTGAAAACACGAAACCCCATGTTTTTGCTTGATGAAATCGATAAGATGGCGGCTGATTTTCGAGGCGACCCGGCATCGGCTTTGTTGGAAGTGCTGGATCCTGAGCAAAATCATGCTTTTTCAGATCATTATCTGGAAGTGGACTTTGATTTGTCTGATGTGATGTTTGTCGCTACCGCCAATACCATGAATATTCCGCCGGCATTGCTGGACAGAATGGAAGTTATACGCCTTGCCGGTTATACGGAAGATGAAAAAATCAATATCGCCATCCGTTATTTAATCCCCAAGCAGATTGAAAATAACGGGCTTGAAGCGCACGAAATTGAAATTTCAGAGACAGCAGTCAGGGACATGATCCGTTATTATTCGCGCGAAGCGGGCGTCCGTAATCTTGAACGGGATATTTCAAAAATTTGCCGTAAAGTGGTTAAAGCGCTGTTGTTGAAACCTGAAAAAACCAAGGCCCTGATTACACCTGAGAATCTCGATCATTATTTGGGGGTTAGGCGTTTTAATTATGGATTGGCTGAGGAGCGGGATCAAGTTGGTCAGGTTACAGGTTTGGCCTGGACGGAAGTGGGCGGCGAATTATTAACTATTGAGACGGCGGTTATTCCTGGTAAAGGTAAGCATTCGGCAACAGGCAAGCTGGGTGATGTCATGAAAGAATCGATTGAAGCGGCGATGACAGTGGTGAGAAGCCGGTCGGAAATTTTAGGGATAGACAATGATTTGTTTCAGAAAAATGATATACATATTCATGTTCCAGAAGGGGCGACGCCCAAAGACGGGCCCAGCGCGGGTATCGGCATGTGTACCGCCATTATTTCAGCATTGACTAAAATACCGGTGCGGGCAAATGTCGCCATGACCGGCGAGATTACCCTGCGCGGGGAAGTGCTGCCTATCGGCGGGCTAAAAGAAAAGTTGCTGGCGGCGCATCGCGGCGGCATAACTACCGTTATTATTCCAATAGAAAATGAAAAGGATCTGGTTGATATACCTGAAAATATCAAGCAAAACCTGGACATCAGGCCGGTACACTGGATAGACGAGGTATTGGCTGTGGCTTTGCAATATATGCCGGTTCCGGTTAATAAAAAAGCCGAGGAAGAGCAAAGTAAAAATGAAGCCGATCTGGTTAAAATAATACAGCCTGTTCTTACCGCCCATTAGAAATAGTTTGCGGTTTTGTGCATCTATTGCGCAAAGCCGCAAAAATAGGGCCTTCAGGGGTTTTAAAGCTTGACACTCTATGATAGCTATTGATATAAATACCGGTGTTTCTTGTGTTGCCGCGGATCGAGCATAAGAATTAACATACGGGTTTTACATCATACATAAAAAAATAACTTCCTCAGGGGGAATAATGAACAAATCTGAACTGATTGATGCTATCGCTGAATCTGCCGGCTTAACAAAAGCAGATGCCGGCCGTGCTTTAGATGGCTTTCTGGGCGCGGTTACAGGTGCTTTGAGCAAAGGTGATTCTGTTGCTTTGGTGGGGTTTGGCACTTACTCTGTAAAAGAACGAGCGGAGCGTAAAGGTCGTAATCCGCAATCTGGAGAAGAAATTACTATTAAAGCTGCAAAAATTCCATCATTTAAGGCTGGTAAATCTTTAAAAGATGCTGTAAACTGATTAGTCTTAGTCGGATTGGTTGAATCCGACACTAAACAAAGATCCTTTATTTTAGTTTGCAGTTGTTAAAAAATAATGTATAATGGTCTTTTAGTCGGGTGCTTAGCTCAGCTGGGAGAGCATCGCCCTTACAAGGCGAGGGTCGGGGGTTCGAACCCCTCAGCACCCACCAGACTTTGGAGTGGTAGTTCAGTTGGTTAGAATACCGGCCTGTCACGCCGGTGGTCGCGGGTTCGAGCCCCGTCCACTCCGCCAAATCAAAAACCCCGAACCGTCTGGTTCGGGGTTTTTTTTTGTTCAATAATTGATTCATCAGGACTGACCTATGCTGACAAAAATTAGAGAAAAATCGCAAGGCGCCCTTGCATGGGTGATTTTGATATTAATTTGTGTGCCCTTTGCTTTATGGGGTATTAATAATTATTTGGATACCGGGAAAGAAGCCCCGATTGCATCGGTGGGGGATAAGGATTTTTATCAGCGCGATGTCAATAAAGCTTATGAACAATATAGCCAGAACCTTCAGGGCATGGGTATTGATGAGCAAACTTTAAAAGCACAGGCATTGCAAAAGCTGATAAAAGATGAGGTTTTATTGCAATATGTGCATGCAGAGAAACTTATTGTAACGGATGATGAAGCGCGGGAATTTATCAAATCACTGCCGTATTTTCAGGTGGATGGTAAATTTAGTGACAAGCAATATAAAGCATTGCTCAGTTCACAACGGATTTCTTCCGGGGAATTTGTAAACAGAATTAAGAATGCGCTGACTATGGAGCAGTTTCAGCACAGTATTGTTGATAGCAGTTTCGCCACGCAATATGACGTGGAAAGTTTCTTTAAAATTCAGAATCAGCAGCGTGATGTCGATTATGTGGCCGTGCCGCTACAGCCATTGACCGAACAACCGAGAGCAGAAGAAATATCGGCTTATTACCAACAGCATCAGGATTTATATCAAACGCCTGAGCAGGTTTCCGTTGAGTATATTGAGCTGTCGCTAAACGAGATTGCCAAGAAAGTGGTCGTTAGTGATGAAAAGTTAAAAGCCTACTATGAAGAGCAAAAAGAGCTGTACACGACGCCGGAGCGTAGAAAAATCAGTCATATCCTGTTTGTAGTTAATGACAAGATCACTGAAAAAGAGGCTTTGGAAAAAGCGCAAAAAGCAAAACAGGAACTGGCAAACAAAGACTTTGCAGTAGTAGCCGCCGAAGTATCCG
This sequence comes from Methylobacter sp., assembly GCA_003158415.1. Taxonomy (GTDB): domain Bacteria; phylum Pseudomonadota; class Gammaproteobacteria; order Methylococcales; family Methylomonadaceae; genus Methylobacter_C. The sequence continues at coordinate 53 of PMJA01000031.1, read as the reverse complement.
ATGATAAATTGACTGCTAAAAAGGGCGGCGATCTGGGACTGTTTAACGCCGGC
>PMJA01000078.1 GCA_003158415.1 Methylobacter sp. | reverse complement strand
ATTACGAAATCCGACAATTTTTAGCAATTCGTCATGTTCCTGAAAACTTAAATCACCGCGACTTTTCAATTCATCCAGTGCTTCGCGTGATTGACTGACTGATAAATTATATTTTTGCTGAACAAAATAACGCGCCATGCCAATAAACGATTCAATATAAACCTGCAAAGCGCGCTGTATTGCCAGAAAATCCCGTTCCGTCCAGGTATCGGTATTTTCAAGGCTGTATTCATCCAAGATGCGCAACATTCTTCGTTGATGCCGAAGCAATGCCTGTTCATAGGCAATATCTCTCATAATCTTTTTCCCACTTAGACAAAATACTCTGTTCAACCCGTTTAACGTGCGGCACATTGCGATCAAACCATTTAACCGCCGACATTAAAATGCTGTATTGCAAATAAACCGGCGCCGCTTCCAAATCAATCACGCTCACTTGATTATAAAGCTTTAATTCGCGCTCAATGGCCGCTTCTAACAATTGCGGACGCAAAAGCCGGGCACTTAAATCGGTTTCGTAATCGCTGAATAAAACGGCAATATCCCAATCGCTGTTTTCATGGGCGGTTTGCTTGGCGCGTGAGCCATATAGATAGATGGCATCGACTTGGGCGTGATCATGGATAACACGCGTTATGTTTTCAGCCATTGAATTACTTTCGTTAGACATGGGTATTGAGTAACCACATTATTCTAATTCCCGGCGTGTTTCATAGTCACCTTGAGGCGTACGCTCCAACGTTTTACCTTCCCAACAACCAGCTAAAGACATTAGCGTGTGTTTTTTGACTGTCGACGCCGGCTGTTCCGGTAATGAATCGAGCGCCATAAAAATAACTTCGGTGCGGCGGTGACGAAATTCAGGCGGAATCGGAATTACGTCTTGCGGGTCTTCAATAATCTGGCGGATGGCAAGCATGGTTTATACTCCTGTTGCTTTGAAATGACGGACATCAATTTTGCCGGTGACTGCGGCGGAAATTAGGGCGGTGCGGCGTTCTTTAAGTAATTCAATTTGTTTTTCAGCTCTTTCCGAAAGTGAATTAAAACGAGTTAACATTTTCTCAACATAGTCAGCAATGTCATCTTGCTCTTGCTTAGGGGGAACAGGAAAAATAAATTCAACAACATCTGCCACGTTAAATTGTTTTTGTGCAGCGCCATAGGAAGCCAATTCCACTTGTTGCCTACCTACCCACATATTCAAGGCAGCACATAGCCAATCGGAGTTGTAGCTTCCTCGGCGAATTACAATTACAGATGCACAGTTAGCTCCTTCAAGCTCTTCAGTTACCACAGCTGTAATTCCAGGATAACCCACACGAACACAAACCAAATCGCGGTAGTTCAATCTCGAAGGCAGTAAGCTATCACTATCTTCCGGTGATATTCTTCGGGTTTTTGACAAATCAAATTCATATTCTTTTACATCGCCACCAAATATAAAGTAAACACCTTCATCCTTAGTGTAAGTTGAAGGGTTAATAACCAATCCAACACCAACCTTGGGAGATATATGTTTTAGTCGTTTGATTATCCAATGCTCCGGCACGTCACCTAACCACGCTACGTCTGAGTCGCGCATGGGGGCGTTGGGGTTTAAGCCTTTGGTGACGGCGTGGCTAATGACTGCCTGACGTTTTTCTTTGAGCAGCTTGATGAGCTGTTGTTGTTTTTCGATCAGCGTATCGATTTTGGCGGTTTCGTGGTCGAGGAAGTTGGCGATGTTTTCCGCTTCTTGGGGTGATGGAGCAAGCATCATTGCATTATTTATTAGCTCCTGATTAAGAATGCGTGCGCCATAGATATTCGTGGAGGCATTCTCAATAACAAATTTTGGCAGCACATAGTATAAATATGACAGCGGTAATGTCGCCCCTTCTACAAATGAAGCAATGGCCTCATTTGTATACATATCCTTTCCCGCAAATGAAACTGCACCAACTGAAAGCTTGAAGCTATAGAGCAGCGAACCCCTTGGAGTAATATCCATAGATGCCACTTTGGCAGCTTCATCAGATATTTTTTTAGCAGTATCGTGAATGGTTTTCCCTCGTAGGTCAGATATATTTGCCCATAGGTTTTCGCCTTCAAAATTAGCATCATTTTTCGTCGGCGGTGTCCATCCCACTTGAAATGGAGCTATATATTTAATTCTACTTACAGTCCAATGCTTAGGAATCGCCCCCAACCACTCAACCCCAGAATCCTTATAAGCGGGGTAGGTTTGGTATTTCATGAAACAGACCGCGCTATTTCAATATCCTTGCGTAACCAATCGTTAATTAAAACCTGCATTTTTTCAGGATTAAAATCACATTTTTTATTCAAATAGGCCAAAACATCTGCATCCAAAATAATAGGGCTGGGGGCAAGTTGCGTATATTTATTCATTTGCTCATCCGTAAAAGCACCGCAACTATGCAAATCACACGCTGTTTCATAAATCGCATCAAGAGTTGGGCTTTTTTTATTGCGTTTCATGGCTAATCTCCAATAAATTTTTACTTTTGATTGAGTTTACTAATTTTTCATCTGATATTGTGAGCAAATCTGCGGCAAAATCTTTTAAAAATGACAGCTCTTTTGAGTTGATATTATCGCGTTGATTTTTCTCAAATCCCAACACAAAAAACCACCGGTCATTTTTATTGGTCGCAATCAACGTGCGCACACTGCCACTTTTACCGCGATTAGGTAGCGCAATGCGTTTTTTAAAAATGCCACCGCCTAAATCCGCATCAATCAAGCCGCGTTCCATTTCAGCCACGGCATTTAAAAGGGCATCATCTGACAAGCCAGATTTTTGCATCCAGCGTTCAAAAAATCGTGTTTTAAAAATACGATTTTTCATAACATTCATCCCGTGCAGGCATATCAATTTCATCCACTTTTATGGTCAGATATTCGGGCCTTCTGTCATTCATTTCATCACGGCTTAATTTCAATTTAGAGGGAAATTGTGAAAATTTGTTTGATTGAGTAGAACGCGTAAAGTCTTCATCACGTCCGACATTAGGCATAGCGCCGAGTAGATTTTTCCAGTGCTTGTTATCACTGTCGTTTTTTGTTTTTGTATTATCAAATGACAAGACAATCCGAACAGAAACGCCATCGGGAACCGTGTCGGGAATGCGGACTGTGTGTTGAAAAGTGGTTGCTTCAAATTCAATTGCTTGCATAGTGTGTTACCTCATTGTGTCCCCAAGGGATTTGGCATAATTGCGCAACAGGCTGTTTTTATATTAAATTCTCTTTCGATAAAATCACTCTGATGAACAACGGGCGACATCAGGAATATATCTCTTGCAACCGTTTCATAACGACATCCGCTTGAGTGACAGGATCAACGTCATGGGTTGCGTCGGTGAGGCGACGAAGCCATGATGTCCATAGAAAGCCTTGGCCTCCATAGACAGCGCATGAACAAGCAGTCAGCAGACCGGGCGCAGACAGCATTAGCTATGCCAGGGTTTTGCAGCCGCCATGAGCCGTTCAAAGCCTTCACCGCCAGGCGGGCGATCAAGCACTTCCAGAAAATGCTCGTAGGTTTGCACGTCAACCCGCACCAGCGCCTGATCCAGCAGGGATTCTTCCGCTGCACGCCGGGCGGCATCAATCATAAAGTCAGAACGCGTTTTACCTTGCGCCTGGGCAGCCCTGTCTATCAACGTGCGAATATCGCTGCGAACACGCAAATTAACCGCAAAGGTTTGCGTTTCAGTGGTTGTTTGGCGATCAGGCATAGAAACTCCTCATTTTTTTCAATCGAAAATAATCTTACTCTAAGAAGATACACAACGTGTATCAATTATATTTAAAAAATTCCCGGCTCCATGTGAAATAAAGTGGGTATAAACTTTCAACAAAGCGTTGTAAGAGTAAATCCGTT
>PMJA01000219.1 GCA_003158415.1 Methylobacter sp. | reverse complement strand
CATCGGCTCCTGGAAAATCATCGCAATTTGCGAGCCGCGAATCGCGCGTATCCCAGGATCATCCAGTTTCAACAAGTCCCGACCGTTAAACAGTATCTCTCCGCCAGGATGCGAAGCTATCCCCTGCGGTAACAGGCAAATCACCGACAACGCGCTAACCGACTTGCCGCTGCCGGATTCCCCCACCAGACAAAAAGTTTCGCCTTTGGGGATGCAAAAACTGACATCGTCGACGGCTCTAACTTCCCGACCGCCCGATTGCAAATAAGTGCGCAGGTTNNCCGATCAAATTATAGGCGAACACCGTCATGAAAATCGCCCCGCCCGGAAATACCGCCATCCACCAATTAAACGTCGACGACTTGACGGCCTGATCGAGCATTTGCCCCCAGGAAGGCGCATCTACCACGCCTAATCCTAGGAAACTTAAGGTCGCCTCCGACAAAATTGCTCCGGCCACACCAAAGCTCACGGCGACCAGCAAGGGCGCAATGCCATTGGGCAGCATGTGCCGAAACAGGATGGAACTGAGCGGCAAGCCGCTGGCCACGGCGGCCTGCACATAATCCTGTTTGCGCAATTTCAAAAACTCCTGCCGCACATAACGCGCATAACCTGACCAACCGGTGATGCCGATAATCACCATCATCATATACAAACTACGCCCGAAGAAAGCGACGAAAGTCAGCAGCAAAAACAGCGTGGGAATATCTTCAAAAATCTCTACCAAACGCATACCCAACATATCGACAATACCGGAAAAATACCCCATCAGACCGCCCACAATCACGCCGATAAACAACGCGATACCGGAAGCGATCAAGCCTATGCTCAGCGAAATCCGGCAAGCATGTATCATCCGGCTTAACACATCGGCGCCGCTCTCTTCGGTACCCATCAAATGAGTGTGCCCTACCGTTACTAATGGCGCTTCCAAACCTTTGCTGACTAAATCGCGCAGGTAATCGGTAGGCGCATAGGGAATCGGCGGCATGATCCGCCAATCCACTTGCGTATAAGCGGTCGTGCGAAAATCGTCATAAATCACCAGCACCGGCGGTTTAACGACCCAATTAACCAACACGGCGGCAACAAAAGCCCCCAACAAAAACAACAGGACACGCTTACCGGCACCGAGTTGCAGTCGGTAAACCATCAGCGCGACAAAGAATGTCGCCAGTACCCAGGCATCTTCTACCGACAGGTATTGCAAAACCGGTGCGGAAATGACGCCGTCTTTACTCATTAATAACGGCATGGAATTGGCTAAAAACGGCGCAAATACGGCAGCGAACACTAACAACGCTATCCAGGCTAAACCCACTTTTACACCAACGCCATCCAGCGTTTTACGCCAAACGCGGGCGGNNAACTTACTCGCGGGTCGGCCAAGGTATAACAAAAATCGGCCATCAAATAACCGATTAATGTGAGCAAGCCGCTCACCCAGGTAATTGATAGCACCAGTTCCCGGTCGCGGCTTTTGACCGCCTCCACCGCCAGTTGCCCCATGCCGTTGATGCTGAAAATATATTCCACGATTAAAGATCCTGCCAACAGGCTAGGCAACAACCCTGCCGAAATGGTGATCAGCGGCAACAAACTGTTACGAAACACATGCCGCCACAACACGTCATGTTCGGACAAGCCCTTGGCACGGGCAGTGCGCGCATAATCGGAATGCAGGTTTTCCAGTATTGACGTCCGCATCAATTTCGCCAAGGCTGCAAAACCGCCGTAAGATAAACAGATCACCGGCAATACCAAATGCCATACTCGATCCAACAAAAAACCACGCACAAAACCGGTTTGTCCCCAATGCGGCAAAAACGGCATGTCCAGTGCCTCACGGCTACTGATACCGGAAGTCGGAAACCACTGAAAATGCTGGATATTGGCAAAAAAACCCAACAACAGCACGCCGGCCAGCATGGTCGGGATAGACCATAAGGCCAGCATCGACATGCCCATGCCCACATCGAAGGAGCCGCCGCGATCGGTTGCGGACTTCATGCCAACGAAAATAGCGATCAGGTAAATGACCGGAATGGTAACCAAATTAAGCAGCAGCGTGATCGGAATCCGTTCGGCAAGAATATCCGACACCGGCCGTCCGTATTGAAAACTCGTGCCCAAATCCATAGGCTTATTGAAAGAAAACTCGCCCCGATTGCCCTGCTCGTCGGAGATAAAACCAATCGGTGAAACATTATTCAGCCAGTGCAAGTATTGCACCGGCGCGGGTTTATCCAAGCCGTAACGCTTGTTGTAATAGTCTTCTATCGCCTTACGCTGTTCCGGCTTCATTTCCATGCCGCTGGTCAGCGCCTGCGGAGTAATACCGCCGGGCGATAGAGCCATCACTGTAAACACTACAATCGAAATCCCAAGCAACGTGGGAATCATCAGCAATAATCGTCGGAGTAGGTAAGTTAACATCGGTTGGATCTCGGTTTATTGCTTATATTTTTGCTGATAAAGCGGTACGTAGTTTTCCTGAGGTAAGCCACCAAAATTCAAACCGGTTTTGGTCATCTGCACATTAGCGATGCGTTTATCAATAAACAACAAGTCTTTGGTTCGAACTAAAAACGTATAAGGCTGATCCTCGTAAATAATCCGTTCGGCCTGCTGCCACAATGGCATGCGCTTTTCATCGTCAACTGTGCTACGCGCTTGCTCAATTACCTTGTCCAATTCTGTATTTTTGTAACTGTTGCGATTACTGCCTTCTTTTGCTTGGGAACTATGAAAAACATAATACAAATCGCTTTCCAGCCCACCACCCCATGCCAACATGCTCGCGTCATAATCTTTCTTTTCCAAACTTTCCACCAAGACTGGAAATTCTTGTGGCGAAGCAATCAATCTCACGCCTGCCTTAGCATAAGTATCTTTTAACAGCAGCACCAAACGTTTATAGTCCTCAACAGATTGGGTATAGATCAGTTTAAATTCAAAAGGCTGACCAGCCTTGTCTTCCAATACGCCATCACCATTTTTATCTTCATATCCAGCCTCTTTTAGCAAAGCCTTGGCTTTTTCCAAATTGAATTGGTAAGGTTGCAAGCTGCTATCGTGCTGTTTGGTTTTGCTACCAAAAGGGCCAATTGCAGGTTCAGCATACCCCAAATAGACTTCATCAATAATTCGATTAACATCGGTCAAATAGGCCATGGCCTGCCTGACCCGCTTATCGGCAAATCGAGTCGGTTTACCGTCTCGCTCTTGATTCCAACCAATATATTTATAACCTCTCGCCAAACTCATGTACTCAAAAAGTTGGCTTTTAGCCGTAACTTGTTCATCTTTTTTTAGCGTTTGATATTCGACAGGCCGTGCAATATAAGAATCTATCTCGCCGTTACGGTAGGTGGTTAACCGGGCACTGTCATTCTGGATAATCTTCCACAATAAACGGTTAAAGGCGGGTTGTACGTCGCCCCAATAGCGTTCATTACGCACCAATTCGACAGTGTCTTTATCAGGACTCCAATTTTTAGGATCCAGCAATTTATAGGGCCCACTCCCCAGCAATAAACCCTTGGATTCATTAAACTTTTGCGGACTTTTTAAGTATTCTTCATAAAAATGTTTGGGCAAAATGGCACTGCCGCCCGCAAGTGATATAGACAGAAAATACGGTTCATTAAAAGTAAAGACCACTTCATATTTACCATTAGCCTTTACCTCCTTAATCTTTTGCAAAGCCGCTCTATCACTTGGCGCTTGTATCGCTTCATTAATCGTAAAATTGTAGGTAAAAACCACATCTTCAGCAGTTAAAGGCACGCCATCGGAAAAGGTGACATCATCACGCAACTGAAAAGTGATCGTTAAACCGTCATCGCTGACTTTCCAGCTTTTAGCAATCAAACCTTGCCACTCTAAAGTATCAGGATCACGAGTCACCAAGCTCTCCTGCACAAAACTTTGTACGGTTGCAGCATATCCGTCAGTGGAAATCAAAGGTGTCAGTGTCTTAAGATTTGCCTCCAGAGGATCAACAAGCCAATCACCCTGAGCGTAATCAGGTAAACGCGTTGCGGCCTGGGCTCGCTTAAAAGCTGGAGCCACATCTTTCGCGGCAGAAGCGTTAGCCACCGATGCAGCAGGCAACGCACCTGAAGCAATACTGCTATGTAGTTCCCGCATATCCTTAGACTGCTCATACATCGCAGCTTCCATTTCTGTGAGTTTTAGCCATTGCCGATCAATCTGGTACATAGTCAGCAACAGTAATACTATCAATAAGCTAAGGAGAGAATAAAGAATCCAGTCTCGGATGGTCAGTTGTTTTTGCATGTTTTTAGTCTTAAAAAATTTTGACGGAGGCGTAGGAAAAATCATTGGGAATCCGGCGAGGATAGCACAAAAAACTGGACATCAACAAAAGGGTCGTAGATACTTGGATTCACCCGCCGGATGCGGCGGAGTCACTGCCCACAGCTAAGGCATTAAAAACAGGAGTACAACGGCTTTAGCCGTTGTTGTATCTATAGTCAGCGCTGATAGCAACGGCTAAAGCCGTTGCACTCCCGCTTAACTGTGGGCAATGATGCGGAGGGGTGCGGATTGAAACACAACAAAAATAACAACACGGGGAGATGATAATGGGTTTTATGCAGGGCAAAAAGGTCTTGATTGTGGGTTTAGCCAGTAACCGTTCCATTGCATGGGGCATTGCCCAAGCCATGCACCGCGAAGGGGCTGAATTGGCGTTCACTTTTCAAAATGAAAAGCTGCAAAGCCGTGTCGAAGAAATGGCGCAGCAATGTGATTCAAAAATCGTTATAGAATGCGACGTCAGCATTGATGAACATATAAACACGGTGTTTGAAAAACTGGCCGAGCATTGGGACGGCTTGGACGGCATTGTGCATTCGGTCGCTTTTGCGCCGCGTGACGCGCTGAACGGCGATTATGTCGATGTCACCACCCGCGAAAATTTCAGAATCGCCCACGATGTGAGTTCTTACAGCTTTACTGCGCTGGCAAAAGCCGGACGCGCGATGATGAAGGGTCGTAACGGTTCATTGCTGACCTTAACGTATTTGGGCGCGGAACGGGCGATTCCTAACTACAATGTCATGGGCGTTGCCAAAGCCAGCCTGGAAGCCAATGTGCGTTATATGGCCGTGGCCTTAGGAGCGGAAGGCACACGCGTTAATGCGATCTCGGCAGGCCCGATCAGAACGCTGGCCGCATCGGGTATTAATGATTTTAAATCCATGTTAAATAAAGCGGCCGATACTTCGCCGTTAAAAAGAAACATCACGATAGAAGAAGTCGGTAACGCGGCGGCGTTTATGTGTTCCGATTTGGCTTCGGGCATTACCGGAGAAATTACCTATGTCGATTGCGGTTACAATATTGCCGGTTTAGCGTCTAGTTAAAGGATTTTCGCCTCATAAAAGCGTATAAAAGCCAAGCCCCTCTGAAAATACGTTAATTTATTCAGGGTGATTTGTGACTAAAGTCCCCTGCCAGGAAACTGGCGGGGCACTTTCTTTGTGGGTAACCGAATGGTCTTTACATGATTGAAGTAAGCCAAAGTTCTGCGAGAAAATCGTCAAATGTCTCATCGCTTACACTGCCCGTTTTGTATTGTTCCATCACATCACCTCTCGTTTGCGTTTTAGAGCAAGATCCGCCTGTGGCGTTTTCTGTGTTTCCTCAAATATTGCCAAAACAGACGTGCTGACTACTTCGCCACGTTCGGCAGCTTCAATGCATGGCTTTAAGAACTCTTCCAATTCCTGCATGGCTTTTTCTTCATCATCGGTCAACGGTAACAAACGCTGCATAGCATATTCCTTAATGCTTTTACCCTGTATTGCTGCCAGTGCCTTAATACTCTGGCGCTGTTGATCTGTAATTTCTATTGTGGGGCCGCTCATGGTTTATTACTTCTGGTTTTATTAGAAATCCAATATGACACAAAAAACTTTCAACAGACAACGCCAAAAAACAGGAAAAAAGTTTTTTGTGGACTAATTTGGCAAAATTTGCCATTATCAAGGCCGTACCCATTTTTAGGTGACACCATGACAACGATGAACATATCCCTTCCTGAAACACTTAAAGATTTTGTAGATACTCAAGTACAGGAGCAAGGCTACAGCACGTCGAGCGAGTATGTCCGCACCCTCATCCGTAACGATCAGGTCAAACGTGCGGAACAGCGATTAGCAGCACTGATGCTTGAAAGTCTGGAGTCCGGCCCTGCCATTTCCGTTAATGAAACTTACTGGAACAACAAGCGCGAGGCTCTCAAACAACGGCATCCAGCCCAATGATGAAACCCGTCCGCGCCCGTCCCCATGCTGATACAGAAATTGACGCCTTGGCGGACTACATCGCACGCGACAACCTCAACGCGGCACTGCGCTTTCTGGACGCCGTGCAGAAATCTTTTGACCTAATAGGCGAACAGCCTGAAATAGGTTCACGGCGTTATGCTCATCTGCCCATGATGGAAGGTTTACGCATGTGGCCTGTATCCGATTTTGAAAAGCACCTTATATTCTATATCGAACGCCCCAGTTACATCGATGTTCTGCGCGTCCTGCACAGCTCGCGCGATCTTCCTCAAGCTCTCATTGAGGGCTTAGAAGACACGCCATAAGGCAAGGCGCAAAAATAAAACACCACAGATATATCGTTCTCACGCTCCGGCGTGGGAATGCCGCCGGTAACGCTCCAGCGTCACGCAACGCTG
>PMJA01000341.1:770-3654 GCA_003158415.1 Methylobacter sp. | reverse complement strand
TCTGCGGCAATTCAAGCACACGAATGTGTTACGGGTTGCCGCCGCCGATATTATGGGCATCATTCCGGTCATGGTCGTCAGCGATTATCTGACCACCATCGCCGAAAGCATCGTGGCGCAGGTCGTAGCGCGGGCGTGGCTGATGCTCGCTGATAAACACGGTTTTCCTCCTGATTATGAAGCGGATACGGCGGGTTACGCTACCGCTAACCCGCCCTACGGTTTTGCGGTGATTGGCTTTGGCAAACTGGGCGGCATCGAATTAGGTTACGGCTCCGATCTGGATCTGGTGTTTTTGTACGATTGCAAGGACGGCAACGCCGTCACCTGCGGCGACAAACCGATTTCCAGCGCCCAGTTTTACGGGCGCTTGGGGCAAAAAGTCCGGTATATACTCGACACCAAGCTGTTGTCGGGCGTGCTTTATGACGTCGATATGCGCTTGCGTCCCAGCGGGGACTCCGGTTTATTGGTCACGAATATCAACGCTTATGAAGATTATTTAAAAAACCAGGCCTGGACTTGGGAACATCAAGCCTTGGTCAGAGGACGTTTTATAGCCGGAGACCTAAGTTTAAAAGCGCAATATGACGCCATCCGGCGCAGAATATTGAGCCTATCCAGAGATTTGGCGCAACTGAAAACCGAGGTAAGGGACATGCGCATCAAGAAGCGTAATGCCCTGGCGACGAAAAAATCCGACCGGTTTGACTTAAAACAAAGCAAAGGCGGTATTGCTGATATAGAGTTTATAGTACAATTTGGCGTTTTAGCACGGGCGGCAAAAAACCCGGCCTTGACGACTTACACCGATAACGTCCGCTTGCTGGACGGTTTGCAGGAAGACGGTTTTATGTCGAAAGCCCAGGCGGAAACGCTTAAAGCGGCCTATTGCACTTATCGCGACACCGGCCATAAGCGGGTTTTGCAAGGGGAACGGGCGGTTATCGATGCAGCGATAGTGCATGAATTGAGCGAGCAGGTTGAGAAAATTTGGCGGGAGTTTATGGAAGACCAGTAGCCTCGATTCCGCTTTGCTGCATCGAGGCTACTTGCTTGTGACATAAATCAACATGAAAATTGGTTATATTTATGAACTTTTTAGAACTAATAGGATTACTAACATTAATATTTTTTGGAATTTATTTATTAAACGAATTTTTAAATGCGCAAAAAGAATACCAAAGAAAACTTGATGAAGCTCTTAGAGCTAACAAGGAAGCGGCAGCCGAATATCTTGAGTTAGAAGAAAAAAAGCGAGAAAGGGAAAAAAAAGAAGAATTAGTTGCTAAGGCGATAATCGAAAAACAAAATGCCTTTTTCAATAAATGGAAAAATGTCGATCCAGAGGAAGAATACCTGATACGAGTTGGAAAAATAAAAAGTCCGCTTTTTTATCCGAAATATTCTGAGATACCACTTTGGAGCATTATATCTGAAAAAAAGAAACCTCCACAGGTCGATGACATAATTAAAAACTATGGAATTCCTATTAAAACTCTCGAATTGCTTTATAGAGGTTATAGTAATGAATACTATAACGATGAAAGAAGATTTACAGATGAAGAATTAAAAATGGAATATTTGGAATCTTGGTTACCAGAAAACTCCGTTGAAAAAGCAAAATTGAATTTACAACTAATTGTATTAAACAGGATAATCCAGACACTTGAAGAACTTAAGCAAATTGGAATAGCAAAAAATAAAACACCAGTTTATAAACAGAGCGAATTAGATTAGAGAAGATTAGGAGCTTGCTGACTGCAAAACTTAAAGCAGGATTGCCAAAATTACAGACCTTTACCTGTACAGAGTTGATGCAATTAATTCAGATAAACACTTTTCAACTCTTTTATTTTTTGCATGACATGCGGATTGCCCTTAGCGCAGAAACGCGTGCTGTATATAGGATTTTACAGGGAACAAGATTAGTGAACCTAGGTAAAAGACAATGAAACTCTCGAAACTGATACCTTTTGAAGAAAGGTATCCAGAAGATTATCCACCTATTGAATATTACATCCACGAATCATCGTTACAATCATCCATTGTGCAANNTAAGGACGTTGATTGAGCAGAATGTGGGGGAGCGCAGGCTAGACCAGTACATTTCAAAACACCCAGTCTTGCTAACAGCCTTACTTGATTTCAAAAATACGGGGCATCATGCGGCTTGGGTTGTACCGAAAAAATCTATCCGTTCCAAAATTTCTAATGAAGTACCAGGACTAATACCAGATTTTATTGTAGGTGGAAAAAACTCATTTGGAATAACTTGGTACGTTGTAGAGCTAAAAGGTGCCCAGCATAGTCTTTTTACAAAGCACAGTGGTCGTTTATATTTGAGTTCCGAAGCAAATCGTGGCCTATGCCAGGTTCTTGAGTACATGCATTTCTGCAATACTTCGCAAAGTTTCCTGCGAGATGTGCTAAAGCTTCATAACTTTGTTTCTGCGGAAGGTTTCATTTTCATAGGGCGAAAATACGAAACAGACAATCCAAGGGCTAAGGAGCTTAAGTCTGCGTTTAACAATATCAATGCTCATCTACAAATTAGATCATATGATGCATTGCTTCGGTGTTGTGAACGTATAATAGACTCATGGCAATCTAGTTAACAGTCGGATGGTCTATGATTTTCATCATGTAACTATGCATCATTCAAATACTTGATTTCANNATCACGGCGTATTTACCCGTACCTGACCAATGGTCATCAGATTTTAAAGTGAGAAGCTAAAATGGAATGTTTTCATTGCAAAGGCCGCATGATAAAAAGTAATGTGCCGTTTAGTGCAGACCGAAATGGCTATCATATTTCATGGGAATCCGTTCCGGCTTGGATCTGTACGCAATGCGAGGAAGCTTTTTTTGAAGAAAATGA
>PMJA01000341.1:0-747 GCA_003158415.1 Methylobacter sp. | reverse complement strand
AATATTTTCACCACGAAGAACACGAAGAAAAAACTTCGTGTTCTTCGTGGTGAAGCGAAAATACTAATACACATTAATGTTGGAGAATAAACGATGACGATGGACGATAGAGACGGCGTAATTTGGCTGGATGGCGAGTGGGTTGAATGGCGTGAAGCTAAAGTCCATGTGTTGACGCATACCCTGCACTACGGACTGGGCGTGTTTGAGGGCATCAGAGCCTATCACGCCGAAAAAGGCACGGCGATTTTCAGGATGCACGAGCATACGGATCGCCTATTCCGTTCCGCGCATATCATGAATATGCCGATGCCGTTCACCAAGGACGAGATGAATCAGGCGCATCGTGACGCCGTTGCCAAAAACAATCTGGACACTGCTTATATCCGCAGCATGTGTTTTTTCGGCTCCGAAGGCATGGGCCTGCGGGCGGACAATCTTAAAGTTCATGTCATGGTTGCGGCCTGGTCGTGGGGCTCTTATCTGGGCGCTGACAGCATAGAACACGGCATCCGTATCCGCACGTCGTCGTATACCCGCAATCATCACAACAGCACGATGTGCAAAGCCAAAGCCAACGGCAATTACATCAATTCCATATTGGCGCTACAAGAAGCCTTATCGAATGGCTATGATGAAGCGTTAATGCTGGATCATGAAGGTTTTGCGGCGGAAGGCAGCGCCGAAAACCTGTTTATCGTGCGTAACGGCAAGATTTACACACCGGAAACCACGTCGGCGCTGGAA
>PMJA01000170.1 GCA_003158415.1 Methylobacter sp. | reverse complement strand
CATCAGGTTGCGGCAAAACGACCTTGCTGCGCGAAATCATCGGTTTGCAAACGCCCACTCAGGGCGAAGTATTCGTCATGGGGCAATCATTGAAAAATGTTACCGCCAATCACGGGCAACGGCTGCGTAATAATTGCGGCGTGTTGTTTCAGAAAGGCGCTTTATTCAGCGTGTTAAATGTTTTCGATAATATCGCCTTTCCATTGCGGGAACTCGGCTTTAAGGATGAAGCATTAATTAAGCGCTTAGTCTTTATGAAGCTGACTATGGTAGGGTTATCCGGTCATGATGCCTGGTTAAAACCGGCGGATCTGTCCGGCGGCATGATCAAGCGGGTAGCGCTGGCCCGAACAATGATACTGGAGCCGGATCTGTTATTGCTTGATGAGCCAACTTCCGGCCTGGATCCTATTTCCAGCGAAGATTTTGTCAGCCTGTTGTCCGAACTGCATCGGGCGCTTAATTTTACCGTGTTTATGGTGACCCATGATTTGGATATTTTGAAAGATTTATGCACCCAAGTGGCCGTGCTGGCCGATAATCAATTGGTGGCTTACGGCACACTGGCTACCGTTTTAAGTTGTCAGCACCCGTTTATTGAAAAATTTTTTTACAATAAACGCGCTCGGCGGGTATTTCAATATCCAGAGGTGACACATGGGTAGAGATAAGCACGCACTGATCACCGCTCTATTCTTAATAGTCTTTGTAGGGGCGGTGATTGCACTGACTTACTGGCTCGGACATTTTGAACGAGAACGCAATATCTACGTTGTTTCAACCCGGGAATCCGTTTCCGGTCTTAATCCTGAATCAACGGTTTTTTACCGAGGCATAGCCGTAGGCAAAGTGATCGCTATTGAATTTGATCCGAATGACTTGGGCATTATTCTGGTTCGGATTGAAGTCGATAAAAATATCCAATTTACCCGAGGCGTTTTCGCGACGTTGCGGTTAAAGGGCGTGACCGGCCTAACCCAGCTTCAATTACAGGATTCGGGCACACTACCCGCCCCGTTACCGCCAGGAGAAGATCCTTTGCTTTGGATTCCTTTGCAGCCCTCCATAACCGACCAATTAATGACATCAGGAGAAGAACTTTTACATAAAGCCGATCATTTAATGGTGCAACTCAGTTCCCTGTTAAATGACGAAAACACCAAAAATATCGGCGATATTCTAGGCAACCTGAAAACTTTGACCGGCAAACTTTCCGATTTGCAACACAGCCTTGATAAGGCGTTGCTCGGCATTCCGGCATTAACCGCCGACAGCCAAAAATCCTTAGCTCATATCAATGCCTTAGCTATCGATTTACAGAAATTAACCCGTGACGTGCAAAACCTCAGCCTAAAAACCGGCCATCTTGTCGATACCGGCGAAACGGCCGGTACGCTATTGATGCAATCGACGTTGCCGAAGATCAACCAATTGCTCACTGAATTGCACAGTGCGACGCAACAGGTAAAAAGAACCGCCACCATGCTGGATAATAATCCGCAAGCATTGCTGCTGGGGCCTAATCATCATGATTCGGGGCCGGGCGAGCCGGGCTATGAGGAACCCAAATGAAGCGTCTATTAATCGGCTTGCTATTGTTTTCCACGCTATTTTTTATGCCCGGTTGCAGTATTTCACCCAAACAACCGGCGCTGCATGATTTTGGCCTACCGGTTTCAACGCCGACTGATAAGACGCCGCCGACCGTTACTGTGGATGCGCCCACTTGGCTCTGGGATAATCGCATCCGTTACCGGCAACTATACGCATCTTCAACTCGCGTAGGTTTCTATGCCCTGGATCTCTGGATTGCACCGCCGCCCGAATTGTTTGAACAACTGCTGATTGCCTACGGGAATACCCGAAATTACTCGTTAGTTATCCGACTGCAAGATTTTGAACAGCAATTTGAGACGCCTAACCGGGCCCGTGTCGTTCTGCGTTTCTCTGTCGATGCGTATTCCGACAACAATCACCAGAAAGTCGGCACCCAGGCATTTTATCTGGAACGGCCTTCCGCAACGCCCGATGCAACGGGCGCAGTCAACGGTTTTGCTACTCTAACCCGACAGGCCACCGACAAGATTCAGAGCTGGCTGGCGGGATTGCCGGATAAATAACCGACGGGATACGAAAATCAATGTCGCCTATCATACGATTCGATCAAGTATCAGTCATAGCCCGCGAAAAAACGATATTATCCAATATCAGCTTTACGCTCTATCCGGGAGAAAAAGCGGCGCTATGCGGAAAGTCCGGCTCCGGAAAAAGCAGCGTGCTGAAAACTTTGCTGGGACTGCACCCGATCAATCATGGCGCGGTGTACTTTCAGGAACAGGCGCTGACACCGGCATCCGTTCAAATCATCCGCAGCTGCACCGCTTATATCGGACAAGAGCCGATGCTGGGCGCTGACACGGTACGAGCCGCATTGCTGTTGCCTTTTCAGTTTAAGGCGCATCGCGACCATAAACCCACAGAAGTTCAACTGATAGCCGTGTTGCAGCGCTTGCAACTGCCTGCCGATATTTTGCGCCAGGATAGCAGCCGCATTTCCGGGGGTGAAAAACAGCGTATTGCCTTGGCCAGAGGCCTGTTATTGGGCAAAAAACTGTATTTGTTGGACGAGATCACCAGCGCCCTGGATGCAGACAGCAAACAAGCCGTATTCGATGTTTTCTCCGACCCAGAACTGACGGTGTTGTCCGTCGCTCATGATCCCGAGTGGCTGGAACGCTGTACTGTTATTTTTGAACTGGAAGCGGGTCGAATGACTCAAGGGCGACGCCATGCAGACACTTGATATAGCCCTGCCCCGGATGGCGCTGCTTTACGGCCTGTGCTTGCTGCCTTGGGGACTCCTCTGGCTGCTGGGATTGCGCTTGAGCCGGGATATAGCCATCAGCATCCTGCGCATGAGCATCCAACTGGCGCTGGTCGGCATTTATTTAAAAATGCTCTTCGACCTTAACCATCCCTGGCTCAACGGCTTATGGATATTGATGATGCTGGTCGTCGCCGATTTAAGCATACTCAAACGCGCAGGCCTTAAAGCGCGTTATTTTGCGCTGGCCACGTTTATGGCAATCGCCTCCAGCATACTGTTCACCACCGCTTTTCTGGTGATTCTGGTCATCCAGCCAGCTCATTTTTACGACGCCCGCTATATCGTGCCCTTGGCAGGCATGATTCTCGGCAACTGCCTACAAGGCAACGTCATCGCGCTGGAGCGCTTCTATTCGGCNNCTGGTGTCTTTGCCCGGCATGATGACCGGGCAAATCCTGGGCGGCAGCGAACCGTGGCTGGCGGTGAAATACCAAATCGCGATCATGATCTGCATCTTCACCAGCACCACCCTGGCCGGCGTCATCAACCTGAAACTCAGTCTGGCCATTGCCTTCAATGCATACGATGTGTTGAAGGACGATGTGATTGAAAAGCCTTGATTTAGATGATTTCCAATAATCCTAAAAAAATCAGTTGAGATT
>PMJA01000055.1:388-3294 GCA_003158415.1 Methylobacter sp. | reverse complement strand
GGTTTAGTATCAAACCGCTCAGAGCATCAGGTTTACCGGCAGGAGTACGGAGAGCCAAAAACGACGCCTTAAATTATATTTGAAAGTCGCAGAAATAAAACGTTTTGCCGATAGTTATATCGTTATGTCTACTTATGACCAATTTCCTACTTGAACAATTTAACTTCTAATTTTCCTTATCATATAGGTAGTTGTACGAATTGTTTTTGCTTTTTTTGTATGATCCAATAACTGTGGTTGAAATCAGTTAATTGAGAGAAAACAAAATAAGGAATTTGCGATGGAGACTTCAAGCTCATACAAAAGTCCAGATGCCGTTTGTGATCTGATTATGAAAGGTGGAATAACCAGTGGTGTTATTTACCCGAAGTTGATTGGTAAGCTTGCCGAGAAATATCGGCTAAAAAATATAGGTGGTACTTCGGCAGGAGCGATTGCGGCGGCTGGCGCTGCAGCAGCAGAGTTTCACAGGCATACTAAAAATACCGACGCTGGATTCAATAAATTGAAAGAATTGCCCGACTTTTTAAGTGGCAAAATCAATATAGAAGGGCGCGAACAATCAAGGTTATTGAGTCTGTTCCAACCAATGCCAAGTCTAAAGCTTCACTTCAATATTTTGCTTAATACCCTGAATGTTAAGCTACCGTGGTTAGCCGCTCTGGAAACCGTTTTCCAGATGATATTCTATTTTCCTTCACTATTATTGATTGGGTTGGCGTTAAGTGGGGTTTTGCTGTGGTCGACATTTTTAGGAATAGCGGGCGAGTCATTCGTCGCGTTTTGTGGAGCCTTAGTTGTATTGGCTGGTTGGGCTATCGACACTTTCAGCATCCGCTTTTGGTTCCGAGGAAAAATTGAGAACAATCAGGCCTTGCTCCGTACTGCCGGAATCTGGTTTCTGCTAGGTATCGTTTGGACCGCTATCGTCGTATGGTTTTTTAGCACCACTGCTCCGTCGCTTCTCGTGTCCACCTTGGGCGTAGGCAGCCTAACTCTGGAAATTCTATTGATCAGCTTTTTCATCCTGATTGCAGACTTTTTCTTTTTTACCAGATCCATGGTGCGGGGTTTGGCAGAAAACGGTTTTGGTTTTTGTAGCGGTTTTAATGCAGGTAGTAACTCTGATACGGAAGCACTAACGAATTGGCTGACAGTTTATTTCAATGAATTAGCCGGACTTAGTAAAACCGATTCGCCGCTGACTTTTGGCGATCTATGGCGCGGCTCTCGGGATAAGGAAACAAAAATTCTTGGGGTGAAAGAGCGAATAATCAACTTGGAGGTGATGACTTCAGCTGTTAGCCGAAAGATGCCTTATCAAATTCCGTTCTCTCGAGACGAAAAGGAATATTACTTTGATCCAAAGGAATGGGGGCAATTGTTTCCGCCGGCGGTGATCAATTTATTAACAGTCAACGGTACTGATAAGATGGTATGGGATCCGACGACCCCCGGTCGCTCTCTTTATCTTTTACCTAAAGCAGAGTTGTGGCCGGTTGTTGTTGCCGTACGCATGAGTCTATCTTTTCCGCTACTCCTATCGGCAATACCATTGTACGCAAGAGATTGGACTCTAAAATCGGTTATAAAAGACAAGAATGACAAGAAGGCAATACGGGTATCTAAAGTTTGGTTTTCTGATGGTGGTATATCCAGCAACATGCCTCTGCACTTCTTTGACGCAATTTTACCGGAACATCCGACTTTTGCCATCAATCTGACCGAAAAGCAACCAGATGCGGACGACGGCAATCTCAAAACACCACCTCAACCGGGGTTTGAAAAGTGGCGTGTCTTTTTAGCAAACGAAAACGACCAAGGCTTACAAAGACACTGGAAATCGCCTAATGAAAGCGGAATTGCCGGGCTATTTGATTTCCTGGTTTCAGTCATAGAAACAATGCAGAATTGGCGAGATGAAATTCAGTTTCCCTATCCCGGCTATCGCGACCGGATTGTTCAGATCAGGCAGGGGGAAGACGAAGGAGGACTAAACCTGAATATGCCTGGAGAAGTGATCACAGCCCTTGGTAATGCGGGTGAGAATTCGGCGGAACAATTGATAGACCGGTTCATTAATAAGGGCGGCTGGGACAATCACCGAAAGATTCGCTTACGTAACCTCCTAGCCCAGCTTGATCTCAAGCTTGACGATCTCGATTTCAAGGAAATGGAAGCCTGGAAAACACTTCTGGATCAAAGGGCACTCGACAGACCTTACAAAATGGATAAGGATGAAAAGAAGCTAGCTGTAGATACTTTAAGTGCGCTAATAGCAATGGCCAAAAATTTACAGGATGCTCTCCCTGTCACACTGGCAGGAAGCCATGCGCCACATCCATTTGCCGAAATTCGTATTATACCGCGATATTAGCCAGCTCTCGGCCTATAGAGCGCTTTAAGGGGTTATTCACAGAAAGTGTGAATAACTCGAAGACCAGTTTAAGAGTCCAATAATCGGCTTTCCAATGTGTGTAGACCTAGAGAATGTGCATAATTGTAGTATAAACATAACCTGGGGTAGACTGGCGGTAAAAACTTCGGAGAAGTGGGGGTTATGTTAAATTGCGTTTGTCGGGTGTAATTTAGACGGCTTAGGTACTATCCAATTTTGTTCGGCGACAATTACCCTGTCCGGTCGGCGACAACTATCTTGACCGGTTGATCGATATGTAGGACAAGGGTGGATTTCAATTTATTTGGAGTCCGCCCTTGCCTGGAAAACGTATCACTCAACACCAAGAGAGTTTATATATGAGCACGCGTAAATCAGGAAAAAGCCAAGAAACAGCGGCCGCTAAAGCTGCTATTTCTGAACGTTCCGGTCGCAGGATAGAAACAGGCGAACGTCCATCGATTCCAGGAGAACGCCATTGGCGTACTCGCGAAGATCCTTTGGACAC